>JAQUYJ010000018.1 GCA_028691905.1 Bacilli bacterium | reverse complement strand
AATATTTAATTCTGTAAAATCCATATCTTCCTCCTAAGCCATAAAAAGATAAATAATAGAAAGGGTACACTGAATCAGTAAAAAGGCAAAAGCTGATATCGTTAAATTCACAAAAATACCGGATATGACTTCCTTATCCAATTCAATTTGCTTTACTGTAAGAAAATAATTCAAAATTTTGGGTTTTGTAATATCCCAATATAAGAATAAAAGAAAAAAAATAAGTGTGCCCACTGCCAGTCCCAGTCCGATATGCCAGGGCTCAATTTCCAGGTTTTCGATTCTGTATGTCAGCGCAATCCCAAAAATCAACATCAATATACTGATATAAAATAAATTTCGGATGGTCATTTTAATTTCTACTATTAATTTTTCTTTGATCATATTGGTTTGATTATCGCGTAATTTTTTCTTTTGATGGTGCAAATAGCAACTAACAGCCACCAAGTAACAACAAAACAGCAATAAAAATGCAATTGTAAATCCCATAAAAAAACCTCATTATTTATTGTAACACAAGCACTGCAATTTTTCAATCGTTTTTCACTAAGTTTTCAGGATAATGATTACTACTGGAATATTTTCTTTTCTTGTGTTATAATAATATCGATCTTCTAGAAAGGAAGGATACAATGTCCCAAAAAGCTATTATTGTTGGTGTACAATTAGATGATAATGACCTTTTTGAATATGAGATAGATGAATTAAAAAATTTATGTTTGGCCTGTGAAATAGACTCTGTCAGCACTCTTATCCAGTCAGCAACGACCATTCATCCCAAAACATATATTCGCAAAGGCAAAATAGAAGAATTAAAACTAGCAATTGATGCAGCAGAAGCTGATATTATCGTATGTAATGATGAACTAAGTCCAGCTCAGATCAGTACATTAGAAAAACTCTTGGATATCAGTGTATTTGACCGCACCTATATTATTTTAGAAATTTTCAAAAGAAGAGCAAAAACAAAAGAAGCTATTCTTCAGGTAGACATTGCTTCGCTTCGCTACCTTATGCCCCGCTTAATCGGTCTCCATCAGGGCTTTTCCCGTCAGCGGGGAGTCGGAGGAAAAGGAAGGGGAAGAGGACAGGGCGAAACCCAACTTGAATTGGACCGCAGAAACATCGGCGATCGGATTGCTTTTTTGAAAAAGCAATTGGATGATTTAAAAAAAGATCGGGCTGTGCAGAGACAAAAACGAAAAAACAGCGACATTCCAATCGTCAGCCTCGTTGGTTATACGAACAGTGGTAAATCTTCAACACTCAATGCCTTGCTGGATCATTCCCATCATTTGAAAAAGGAAGTTTTGGAAAAGGACATGCTTTTTGCTACTTTAGAGACTTCTTCCCGCTTTATCCAATTATCCAATAATCATCGATTTATCGCGATTGATACTGTCGGTTTTGTCAGTAAATTACCCCACCAGTTAATTGAAGCATTTAAATCCACTTTGGAAGAAATAAGTGAATCCAATCTGATTATTCATGTTGTCGATAGTTCTAATGAATATTATGAAGATCAAATTAGAATTACAAACGAAGTATTGGAAGAATTGGGTGTAAAGGATATTCCCGTTATCTATGCTTTCAATAAAATGGATAAGTTGGATCAGGTATTATTTATTCCTCCAACTTATCAAAATTCTGTTCCTATAAGCGCAACGAGAGGAAACAATATCGAAGATCTCCTTTTATTAATTGAAATGCAATTGTTTGGACAGGAGGAAGAAGTAATGCTTTGCATTCCCTATGATAAAACACAGGTATTGGATGCAATAAAAGCACATGCTCACATTATTGAAATGGATTATAATGAAAAAGCAGTTATCATTCATGCGAAAATGAGCAAAGAAAAAGCAAAACAATATGAATCATTCATTCAAACAAAAAAACCAGAGGTGTAACATCCTCTGGTTTTTTTATGGCAGGCGGATACTGAACGGTTCGCCAATTGCCATTCTTAAAATAACATTTTTATGAAATTCTTTTGTATTGATCTGCCCGATTTGAAATTTGTCAATTTGTTCATATTGACTGACATATTCATCTAAAGCAGTCAAGCTTACTTCATAACAATAAAATATAGTTTGCCTATTCTTTTCCAGAATACGGACATCCCCTTTCAGTTTACTGTCCTGAACAGTCACTTTTTTACTGGCAAGAAACTGTTTGATTTTTTCGTCATGAAATCTTTCTTTCTGCGCAAACCTG
This sequence comes from Bacilli bacterium, assembly GCA_028691905.1. Lineage (GTDB taxonomy): Bacteria > Bacillota_I > Bacilli_A > ML615J-28 > CAG-698 > JAQVOS01. Next base: position 10,907 of record JAQUYJ010000018.1, on the reverse strand, counting down.
ATTACATCACCACCAAGAAAATTATCTTTGTCTTTTTTCAGTAAATAAAAATCTTCATAGCGAAATAAAACATATAAATAACGTTCCTCTTTTATATCCTTTATCACATATTGGTTCCATCTTTGTTTGTATTTCTTTGCCTGAGCTGCATAAAAAACATAAAATCCAATTGTAAAGAAAAGTATGGATAGGGGAAAAACAAAATATAAAATCGAGTATATCACAAATTGATAATAGAACAGGTCAACTGCGATGCCGGCACCGGCTGCCAACAGACTCAAAAGTCCAAAAATAACGATGTAAATACTTTTTCTTCGATAATTGGTAGTTTGAATCGCATTGTTTGCAATAAAGAACAGCAAGCCCGTCACAATAAGACTGGCACCAATTAATTTAAATTCATCAATCCCCATATGCCAGACCCATGATTGCTTTCATCTGTTCGTTAATATAGTCCAGTGCATAATACAACTGCATATCCAGCATGTTCATTCCTGATTCAACAATATAAACTGTTTTCGAATGACTTTGGGTGGTTGCAGTTGGATCACTTACACTTAAGCGGAAGAGTGCCGTTTTCGAATAGTTTTGGGGAGGATAAAATTCTACACTGAATTCATTGTCAATTACTTCAATAGGAATGCTGTGACGGTAGCGAACACCGTCATAAGCGTATTCCAATACAGCAGTCAATGCATCCTGATTGGCATCTTCGAATGTTCCAGTGATTACTATTTTGTCCATCGGTGAATAAATATTACTTCCTGAAAGATTGAAATGCAAAATCTGCGGTTCGTTATTGATAAAAATTTCTCCCATATTCACTTTTTTGCTTAAAGCACTTAGATTGCCATTGGAAAGGATTGCTTTAATGTGATAATCAAATACATCGTCATTTTCGACTTGGTCTTCATAAAAAATTATATCGTTTCCTGCCGGGATGATTTGGCGGATTGTACTGGCGTTCATTACCGGTATCTGACCGACTTCACTTCGATAGATGGCATATCCTATCGCTCCATCAACTGCTGCAAACTCCATCATTGCCTTTTGATTTCTTCTCGTTAATAAAACCTGATCCACTGCCACATCGGGATAAATTCCAGGTTGGACAGCAGCAGGTAATAATGGCTGCCTTGTCCAATATGTTTTAATCAAATCATTGGATTGTTTCATTTCACCGGAATTGGCAAGCAGGTTTCGATAGGAAAAGAACACAATACCCTTTATATTGGTATAGGAGTGATTAAAACGTAATTGCCTGATATATTCGCTGGATGTCAAATAAGTATAATTATTCAATTGATAAATTCCAAGTCCCATATACAGTTTGACACTGGTTCCTTCTACCTGACGACTCCACCAATCAGAAATGGCTTCATGATAACGACCCAATTCAAAATAATTTTGAGGTAAAATATAATCCAGCCATTCTTCTTTAACCCATTTTCTTGTGTCAGCAAACAAATCGTGATAGGAACTGTATCCGGTACATGGATATCCTTCCATGCCGCCTTCCATCCCATAGCTGCTGGCACTGCATTCAGTAATGGATGGAGCCCAACCACCTGCCGGGGAAATTCCAAATTGCACTTCTCTTTGATTTTCAAGATTGAATGTTTCAATAAGAGAATCGATTCCTTCAACCAACAAGTCGACCTGATGGCGACGCCAGTCTTTATGAGCTGCCAAGTTATAACCGGTTGCCTGGGTGTCTTCCAAAAAAAGATCCTTATCCGAGACAAAAGAAACATCGTTATAAAAATAATCATCAAAGTGAATTGCATCAACATCGTACTTTGTTATGATTTCACTAATCGTTTGATAGATATGTTCTCTTACTTCTTCCTTAGCGGGATTGAGAAGAATACGGACTCCGCCTTGGATCAATAATTCCGGATGTTGTTTTGCGAAATTCTTATCATCAAGACTGCTCAGTGCTGCATTCAATTCCGGCTGATACTGTTCAGTAAGATATTTGTTATGCCAGTAAGGAATATCCACTTCCGGAATTCCCCGTAAATATTCTTTGACACTTGTAGAAAACACGTCAAGTGTTACCCGATATGGATTGAGCCACGCATGAAACTCCATTCCTCTTTTATGGGTTTCTTCAATAAGCCACGGTAGGGGATCCCAACCCGGATCCAGTCCCTGCCTCCCTGTAAGAAAGCGACTCCATGGATTGATCTCCGATTCATAAAAAGCATCATTGGTAGGTCTCACTTGAAAGAAAACAGCATTCATTGCAAAACTTTCAAAGGTATTCAACACGGTCTGATATTGCTGTTTATATTGCTCAATTGAGATCTGTTGACCAATATCCAGATTACTGACGGTTGAAACCCAGGATCCTCTTAACTCAAATATCGATTCTTCATATGTTGTTGGAACAGTCCAAGCCTGTACTATTCCCGATGTTGAAAAGAGTATGAGTAAGAACATGGCTATTCGTCGGATTAATTTCATAGTTACCTCCATAAATCTTTTCTATTATACCATATTTTGCTTATTATTCCAATAAAAACAGTATTGACTTTTCAGCCTGGAATTTGTATAATTCATAGTGAAGTGAGGTAAGTTATGAAAACAGTTATTATTGGAATCGCCGGAGGAACTGCCAGCGGAAAAACAACCATTGCTAAAAAGTTGTATCATGCTTCTGAAAAATATGGTTCTGTCGCCATGATAAGAATTGATGACTATTATAAACGTTTGGATCACCTGACACTGGATGAACGAAAGAAAGTTAATTATGATCATCCCAATGCCTATGATGTCGATCTATTGATCGCCCAAATCAAGCAATTACAAAATTTCGAACCCATTCAGAAACCTACCTACGATTTTGTTATTCATAACCGAAGCGATGTGAGTGAGGTCGTCCAACCGTCAAACGTCATCATTATCGAAGGAATCATGACTTTTGCGATTCCAGAACTTCGGGCTCTGTTTGATATTAAAGTTTTCGTTGACACTCCCGATGATGTCCGTTTCATTCGGCGTTTAAAGCGGGATATGGAAGACCGGGGAAGAAGCTTGGATTCTGTTATTCATCAATATTTGGAAACAGTACGTCCGATGCATATGATGTTTGTAGAACCATCTAAAATATATGCTGATTTAATTGTCCCGGAAGGTGGAAAAAATGAAGTGGCAATTGATGTATTGGTCAATAAGATTGTAAATATCCTGACAAAAAAAGAATAAAAACAAAAAAGAACTCGATATCCTATCGAGTTCTTTTATTAGTTAACTGTTTATTTCTGAAAAATTATTTTTCCACGATTGATTGTCATAAATACGTTAAAATCTTGATTAATTACAGCAAAGTCAGCATCTTTACCAACAGCAATACTTCCTTTTTGGGTAAAGACATTTAAATTAATTGCGGGATTTTTCGTTGCAAAATCAACTATATCTTCGATGCTCAATCCCAATACATCTTTTAAATTTTTAAGGCCATGATGCATTTGCAATGTTGAACCGGCCAATGTTCCGTCATGCAGTCTTGCTTCATGATCTTTTACGATGACTTCCTGGCCACCCAAATGATAAGTACCATCCGGTAAATGTTTGGATTCAATCGCATCAGTAATGGCAATCACTTTCTCTTTACCCTTGCATTTATACAGTAATTTAATCGCATTATTCGATACATGAACCAAATCAGCTATTAATTCACAATAGATTTCATCGGATAACAGAACTGCACCTGCTGTTCCGATTTCGCGATGGTGGATACCTTTCATGGCATTGAAAGTATGAGTCGCACTGGTAATTCCTTCTTTAATCCCTTCCAATGTTTCGTCGGATGTAGCATTGGTATGACCAATGCTTGCAACTATTCCTTGGGAAGTTAAATAATGGACTAATTCTTTCCCGTTTTCTTCATAGGCGAGTGTAACCTGTTTAATGTGATTGCGACTTGCCTTTTGATAAAATTGAAAAGTTTCTACATCACAGGGAACGATAAACTCCTCCGGCTGTGCCCCTTTATATTTGGTACAGATAAAAGGTCCTTCCAGATGAATCCCAATCGCTTGTGCTCCTTCCTGGTTTTCTTCTTCGATATATCTGCCAATATTGGCAAGTGCTTCCGCAATTTTTTCCTTTGATTGCGTCATTGTAGTAACAAGAAATGAAGTAACACCTTCACTTGCAATTGTTTTCGCGATGTTTTGAATATCCTTTGGTGTTGGATACATCCCATCGGAATGATTTGCACCATGAATATGCTTATCAATAAATCCAGGAACAACAATTTGTCCTTCGGGAAGATGAACTAAAGTAGGATCAATCTCATCACTGATTTTTGTGATTTTTCCTTTTTCAACATGAATTGTTTTCCTAACAATTCCCAAACCGTCAATATAAGTTAATACTTGATTAAATCCTTTGAACATTTTAATCCTCCTATACAAATGAATAATTTTTCAGATTGGAAATAGCCCATTCCGCTGTTTCCAGGGTTGCCATGTTTTTGATCTCAATAAAACCTTCTGCTGCTTTTCGCCCAACAATAATGCGGTATTTTGTGCCAATTAAGTCAGCATCATTAAACTTCACTCCTGCTGTCTCGTTGCGGTCATCGTACAGTACTTCCAGTCCCATTGCCTGCAGTTGCATATAGATGTCATAACCAATTTCCCCATTTTTATCCATGGGAATGACATGAACAAGGAAAGGAGCAACACTTTTTGGCCATACAACTTTAAAATCTTTGTTGCTTTGCTCGAGAATTGCCATTAGAAGGCGACTTATTCCCATCCCATAACATCCCATTATAACCGGTTTTTTCTTCCCGTCTATATCAATGAAATTCAAATTCATTGGCTCAGAATATTTTGTTCCAAGCTTGAAGATGTGACCGGCTTCAATACCTTTCGCATGTTTAATTACCCCAATACCGTCAGGAGAGGGATCTCCTTCGTTTAATTTGCATATTTCAACATTGCTCGCAAACGTGCCTTCTTCATTATAGGCAATCTCATCTTCTCCAATATCACACAAAATCATGAACTCTTCACTTGAAGATCCACCGATTTGACCACTGTTGGCACGTACAATTCGATAAGTCAGTCCCAATCGATCCAATATGGCAATATAAGCTTTTCTTACTGCCAAGTACCATTGATCCAAGTCTTCTTCGGTGGCATGAAAGGTATAGAGATCTTTCATGATAAATTCTCTTCCCCGCATTAAACCAAATCGCGGACGGAATTCATCCCGAAATTTTGTTTGAATTTGATATAACGCCAAGGGGAGTTTTTTATAACTGTTAATACTGTCTCTTGTTATAGCTGTAATGATTTCTTCGTGAGTGGGGCCAAGGCAAAATTCACGGTCGTGACGATCTTTTAAACGCATCAATTCTTTGCCGTAAGCATCCCAGCGTTTTGATTCAACCCATAAATCTTTGGATTGCAATGCTGGCATTAACAATTCACTGCAACCAATTTTATCCAATTCTTCCCGAACAATCTGTTCTATTTTTTTAATTACTTTATAAGCAAGTGGTAAATAAGAATAAATACCGGCAGCATGTTGCTTCATATAGCCACCTTTAATCAATATTTGATGACTTGCAATTTCTGCATCTTTCGGTATTTCCCGTAAAGTTGGTATAAACATCATACTTTGTTTCAATTATCTCACCCCAAACAGATTGATTATGTCATTAAATGTAATATATATCATAAAAGCAAACAATAAAAGCATTGTTGCAGTAATAAGTGCTGTTTCTACTTTTTGATTCGGTTTTTTCTTGGTAATAGCTTCATATCCCAGGAAAATCAATCTTCCGCCATCTAAGGCAGGAATCGGTAATAGGTTTAATAACCCAACATTGACACTGAGTAATCCAATCCAATTCAGTATTGAAACAAAACCGTTTTTCGCAACATCCGATGTAAGAGAGAATATAGCTACTACTCCTCCTAAATTTTTAATTCCGATTTCGTCGCTCGTGAAAAGCAAACGAAGCGTATTAAAAATTAAACCAAATGCGGAAACAGTCATTCGTCCCGAATAAGCAAAACTTTCGAAAAAGTCAAACGAAGATTCGGGTGAAATTCCTATCGCCATCTTTGCCAGGGGAATAGTATCCCCGGTCAGTGTCAGCTGACTGTCCATTACTTCCTTGGAATACGGTTTTACAATGATTTCATCACTGCTTCCTTCCACTTGAAAGCTTACTTCTTCACCGGCTGTATTGGCAACAAAAGCATCATATACCTGTTTCCAGGTCGTAACAGGAGTATCGTTTACAAATGTAATTTTTTGACCCTCCCGTAAGCCGGCAAGATAGGCAATCGATTTATCAGCAATGGATCCCACAATAACATCATTTGCTGTATAGTCACTCACCAAACCAATGCTGTATATTGAAATGCGGGGCTGAATGGTGGTTGTATAAAAAGCATTGTTTCGCATATAACGGACTTGAATACTGTTGTCCGGGTATAAATTACTGTAATCAGTCATGAATTGTTGAACATCCTCCCAGGACTGAACAGCAATAAAAAGATTACTGCTTTGCATACTGACGATTTGATCATTTTCCTGTAATCCAGCACTGAATGCCGGTGTATCTTCTAAAATATCACTTAAATAATTACTGCTTTGATCGGGAAAACCACCAATCAATCCAGCAAGGAAGAATACAATCAGTGCCAGCAGAAAATTCATCAACGGTCCGCCAAAGATAACCATTGCTCGATCCCGTTTCCGTTTGGATTGGATTGTTCGGTTATAGGGAGCAATCTGAAACTCCTGTTTTTCCATCATGAACATTGCCTGGGCATCTACCGGATAAGTAAAATACTGGTTATTTTCTTCCGTTTCGATAAAAAGATTACCTGTTTGATTTTGGTCAAACAAATCGTGTCTGCTGATTTTAAAATGAGTAATTTCACTAAATGTCTGATTTTTGGAATCAATGTAAATCTTTTTTACTATCCCGTTTTCTATTTCCAGGCCATAGGATTGGCCGTCAATAATTGGATCGTTTTCCAATTCTTCACCGGCAATAGCACAGAAACCTCCAATTGGAAAGGCACGAAGAGAATAAAGTGTTTCACCTTTTTTCTTCTTGGCGAGAATAGGTCCCATTCCGAATGCAAATTCCCGGCAGAGAATATTGACTCTCCGTGCAAAAAAGAAGTGTCCGCCTTCATGAATGAGGATAATGGATCCCAATACGAGAACAAATACTAATATATCTAAAATAATGGTCATATATACATCCTTTCTCGTAAATAGGTTTGCTTGATTTCATTACGAATCGCTTGACTACTATCCATTATATCATCGATAGTAGGATTTTTCTTGTTTTTTGCATTCCCAACAGCGTGCACAATAATATTCTCAATATCCAAAAAAGATATTTTGTTTTCTAAAAACAAGGACACTGCTTCTTCATTGCTGGCATTATAAACCGCCGGAAGAATGCCTCCTTCTTTACCAACATGATAGGCAAGATTCAGTAACGGATATCGATTCAAATCCATCGGTTGAAAATGAAGTTCGCGGGATGCTGTCCAATCAAGACAGTGCTGATAGGGTGGATTTGAATTTTTTGGATAATATAAAGCAAATTGAATGGGTAAACGCATATCCGGTTGGGACAGAAGGGCACTAACCGAGCCATCCCGCCATTCTACCATCGAATGGACAATACTTTCCGGATGCAGGACGGTTGTAATCTGTTCATAGGGGAGATCAAATAAGTAATGGGCTTCCATTACTTCCAGGCCTTTATTAACCATCGTTGCCGAGTCAATTGTAATTTTGGCTCCCATTGACCAGTTTGGATGCTGCAGCGCATCTTCCTTCTTCACAAAAGCCAATTGGTCCCTTGTTTTATTGCGAAAAGCTCCACCGCTTGCCGTAATGACAATTTTCTTCACTTCTTCTTTTTTCCGCCCAATCAGGCATTGAAAGATAGCGTTGTGCTCACTGTCAATCGGTAAAAGGGTTGTTTGATATTCTTTAACTAATTTATTAATGATTTCTCCGGCTACAACCAGCGTTTCTTTATTTGCGAGAAGAATGGTTTGTCTGTTCTTTATTGCTGCAATGGTTGGCTTTAAGCCGACCATTCCAACCACAGCATTAACCAAAATGGCATTTTTACCATAAGTACTCGCCTGAAGCAAGCCTTCTTCCCCATAAACAAAAACTGTTCGGGGAAATTCCTGTTCCAATTTGATTGCATCATCAGCTTCGAGGACACTGACTAAAGAAGGTTGATGCACTTGAATGATGTTCCTGGTCAGATCAATATTTTTGCCCACAGCAATCGCTCCTATTTTAAAGGCAGGATTGTCTGCAACAATGTCGAGGACTTGTCTCCCTATTGAACCAGTTGCACCAAGTAAATTGATGACTTTCATCGTAATGCTCCCAATACTGCCAATTGGACAAACTGAACAATTACATAAAAAGCAGCACCGGCAAAAATCAAACTGTCAAACCGGTCCAGCACACCACCATGCCCGGGGAATATTTTTCCAAAGTCCTTAATACCATAACTTCTTTTTAACTTGGAAGCAATTAAATCTCCCAACTGAACACAAAAGGAAATAATAATGCTGAGCAGAAATAATCCACCCATAACAACAAATTTTGTGCCAATAGATGTCGCCGGAGCAAAATCTACCATTTGATAGAGGAAAGCTACTCCAACACCGATTATCCCACCGGCAATTAACCCGGCAACAGCTCCTTCTACTGATTTTTTAGGACTGATATCCGGAGCCAGGCGATGTTTTCCAAACTTCGTTCCTACCAAATAAGCGACCGAATCTGTTACAATAACGATTGTAAGCAAGTAACCAAAGCTTCTGCCACCACGAACCATTAGATTGATATAGGGGGAAGCAGCGATTGGTTCAATGTATTCAATACTGATAACATAACCCATAATAAGGCCACAGTAGGTCAAAGTCATAACACAGGCCATCATATCGTGAGCGGTTGAATTTTTCGTAAAAATCAGCGCTCCCAGACAGATTGCAATGGATGCAACGAAAACGGTAATCGTCCAAAAGTGAAACAGCATCCGATAAATAACTTCAGATGAAGTCATTGTATCAATATGGACCAATTGATTCAGTCCCCTTGTTACAGCAAAATAAATCATTAAGACAATGAAACCGGATAGAATCGGAACAAAGTAACGAAATCTATGTAAACTTGGACTCTTCGTATAGAACATATTCATCATTTCATAAGAAGCAACCATGCTTAAAAAGATACCGATGCTTAAAAAGAATACTCCGTCGAGGTAAATGGCCGGTATCAAAACGGCTAAAATTATAAATCCTGTAATAATCCGTTTTTTCATGAGAGTCCTCCAAATCGACGTTCTCGTTTTGCATATTCAACCAAGGCCTTATCCAACTCTTTTTCATCAAAATCCGGCCAGTAAACATCCGTAAAATATAATTCACTGTAAGCAATTTGCCATAATAAAAAATTGCTTATCCGGTATTCTCCGCTCGTACGAATCAGTAAATCGACAGGGGGAATACCTTTTGTATATAAATTTTCTTCAACTTGTTCAACCGTGATCGGTTGATTGTTGGTAACAATTTTTTTAAGTGCAGTAATAATTTCTTCTTTTGCACCGTAATTAAAGGCAATGTTGAGTTGAATCCCTTGGTTGGAAGCAGTTTTTGTCTCAATTTCGTGAATTTTATCAATGAGGACCTGTGACAGCGGTTCTCTGTTACCAATTATTTTTACACAAACATTTTCACTGGCAAATTCTTTTTCATAACGGTTAAAAAACTCAATGGGTAAATTCATTAAATAATCCACTTCCTCTTTGGGTCTCTGCCAATTCTCCGTTGAAAAAGCATAAACAGTCAAATATTCAATCTGTTTACTGTTGGCATGTTTTACTATTTTCCAAATTTGCTCCGCGCCTTTGCGATGGCCCATATTACGGGGGAGTGCTCTTTTTTTCGCCCATCTGCCATTACCATCCATGATAATAGCGATGTGTTTTAACTCTTTTCCCATTTTTTCACCCTAATTTTTTTATTTTAAAGAGTATGAAGACTATCCTCATACTCCTGGTCATTAAATTTCCATAATGCTTGTTTCTTTTTCTTTGGTTAGAGCATCAATTTTTTCAATAAATTTATCAGTGAGTTTTTGGACTTCTTCATTGCGGCGTTTTAAGTCATCTTCCGACAGTTCGCCATCTTTTTCCATTTTCTTTAAGTGTTCCATCATATCCCGGCGGATATTTCGAATACTAACTTTATTGTTTTCAGCAAGAGTCTTTAGTTCTTTAACTAAATCTTTTCTTCTGCTTTCTGTCAGAGCAGGGAAATTGATACGAATTACAACCCCGTCACTTACAGGAACCAAGTTTAAATCAGCAAGTTGAATTGCCTTTTCAATATCCTTTAAAATATACTTGTCAAAGGGTTTAATCATTAAAACCTGCGCTTCAGGAACAGAAATGGAAGCTATTTGATTTAATGGTGTGGGTGTTCCATAGTACACGACATTTACATTATTCAAAACAGTTGGATTTGCTCTGCCTGTTCTGAGTAAAGCAATTTCCTTTTTGAAAGCCTCAATCGACTTATTCATTCTTTCTTCGCCATGATTAATAATAGTTTGCGGCATATTTTACTCCTTTCGATTTGTTATTAAGGTGCCGATAGAAAAATCTTGCACCGCTTTTTTAATATTTCCAGGAACATTGATATCAAAAACTAAAATATCAATATCATTTTCACTGCACAGCGTAGCTGCGGTTAAGTCCATCACATGCAGATGTTTATCCAGTAATTCCTGATGGGTCAGTTTTGCAAAGCGAACAGCATTTTTAGTTTTTCGGGGATCACGGTCATAAACACCATCCACTCCGTTTTTTGCCATTAAAA
>JAQUYJ010000143.1 GCA_028691905.1 Bacilli bacterium | reverse complement strand
GTATGTATTTTAGTACTTCAGTACCCGAAATACCCGGCAACATCATATCCAGTAAAATCATGTTGGGTTTTCTCATTTTTATGGCAGCTAAAAACTGCTCTCCGTCAGGAAAGGTCATTATTTCATAGCCCTGTTTTTGCATGGTCACCTTAATCAAGTGAGCAATATTGGGATCATCTTCAACTGAATAAATTGTGTATTTCATAAACACCTCTAAAATATTCGTTTATCTTTGTGAACACCATTAATGATATAAATAGCCCATTCAGCGATATTGACAGCATGATCTGCTATTCGTTCAATATATTTTACCACTAAAGTAGTATAGATTGCAAGTTCTGGTCCTGCTTTTTGATTCGTCATACTTTCAACAATATACTGGATGACATCCTCATAATCATTATCGACCTGATTATCCCTGGCAATTACATCCTGAGCCAAAATCAAATCTTCATGAACAAAACTTTTTATGGCATCCTGGACCATTGCCATTGACACTGTAACCATATTCTCAATCTTATCATAATCCAAACGGTCGGGATGATGATATTTGATATTCAATTCCATAATATCCTCAGCATGGTCCCCGATTCTTTCCAAATCGGAAACCATTTTTAAAATACCTGTAACTTTCTTTAAATCTCTTGCATATAGTCTTTCTTTCAACATCAAATTTAAGCATATTTCTTCAACCAATCGTTCATATTGGTCTACAACATCATCGTTTACAACCAAATAATCATCATTTGTTTTGTAGGAAAGAAAAGCTTCCAAGATGTTTTTCTGCACCTGATCTGCCATTTTCAACAGCATTTGATTTAAATAATCTAACTCTTGATCCAATAACATAAATTCTCCTATCCAAACCGACCTGTAATGTAGTCTTCGGTTTTTTTATTTTGAGGATTTTTAAACAGTTGAGTTGTTTCATTGTGTTCAATAATCTGACCCATCAAAAAGAATGCCGTATAATCAGATACTCTGGTTGCCTGACCCATATTATGGGTAACAATCACAATAGTGTAATCCTTCTTCAATTGATGAATTAATTCTTCTATTTTTAAAGTAGCAATTGGATCCAATGCACTGGTTGGTTCATCCATTAAAATTACTTTGGGTTCCATCGCTAAACACCGGGCAATGCATAAACGTTGTTGTTGTCCACCGGATAAACGCAACGCATTTTCATGTAATCTTGTTGCTACCTCATCATATAGAGCAGCTTTTTTTAACGATTCAACAACGATTTTCTGCAATGTTTTCTTATCTCTTATTCCCTGACAACGGGGACCGTAAGCAATATTATCATAGATACTCATTGGAAAAGGATTGGGGGTCTGAAAAACCATTCCTACCTGTTTTCGCAATGCCATTGCCTGAAGGGTATCAATATCCATATCCAAATATGTAATTTCGCCTTCCGTTTTACATCCTTCAATTAAATCGTTCATCCGATTCAAGGAACGAAGCAAAGTTGATTTTCCACATCCGGAAGGACCTATAAAAGCAGTTACCTTATTTTGAGGAATCGGTAGGTTCACATGGAACAGTACCTGTTTATCCCCGTACCACAGGTTCATATTTTTAATTGTAAATACATTTTTCATTTAACCCTCCAACCTGTTCCATCGCTTTGATATCACTTTTATCGTAATACTTAACAATAAAACAGTAATTAATATAATAATCGAAATAGCACTGGCCAGTTCAAAGTTAGGTGTTTCACCACTCATGATACTCCAGATATGAACAGCAAGGCTTGTTCCTTTATCATTCATTCTGATTTCATCTTTGATTACCGTACCAATGGCATAAATTAGAGCTGCACTTTCTCCAATAATTCTCCCTATTGCAAGAAGAACAGCAGTCAATATACTGCCCATCGCATTGGGAAGGATAACTTTAAAAGTTGTTTGTACCCTGCTTGCTCCCAAAGCGAGAGATGCCTGACGATAACTTGCTGGAATCATTTTTAATCCTTCTTCTGTTGTCCGTATCACAATTGGCAAAAGCATAATGGTTAATGTTGCTGCTCCGGATAAAATACTACCCCCATTCGTGACACCCAATCCATCAAAAAAGGGAATAAAAACAATCGCTCCGATTAAACCAAAAACAATCGATGGTATACCACTCATCATTTCAATTAGACTGCGCATTGTTTTTGTAATAACATTATTTATCGCAAACTCACTTAAGTAAATGGCAGCTCCTACCCCCAAGGGAAGAACCATCAATAAAGTAGTGATAATAAGAAGTAACGTTGTAAGCAGTGAACCGCGGATTCCTTTTCCATCCGTAGTTGTAATCATTTCTGTAATCTGATTACCTTGATCCAGCAAAGTAGCCATCATCTGGGCTCCTTGCTTTTCCAAAGCGACAATTAAATCTCCTCCCTCATTTTCCAATAAAACTTTTTGCAGCTGTTGGCCTTCTTCTATTGTTATGTAGTTCATTGTTCCCACTTGATTCATGTTTTTAAAAGGAGAGTTGCTATCAACATAAACAACACGGACAATTGCTGTATTTTCATTATTTATATCATCCTGTAAAGCGACTCCCCACTGAGCAGAAAAATAGCTTCCTTCCAGTTGGGGATCTTCATAAGAAGGGAAAAAAATGTCTTCTGTGAGATACGTATTCCATGTTTGCTGGTGGTAATCAGAAACAAGCAAATCCCAGGTCAAGGCCGTCAATCCTTTGGAGAAAATAAAAATGAGAATAGCGAATAAAATAATATAACCAAAACTGGAAAAAAAGTAAGTCATTGTGTTCAGAATAAAATCCATCGGTCTTTTCATTGGCCACTTCCTATTTTTCTTTTCACAGCGTGCAGTATTAGATTCGTTACAATGATTAAAATAATTAAAATCAAACCGACACTGAACC
>JAQUYJ010000142.1 GCA_028691905.1 Bacilli bacterium | reverse complement strand
CATCCAGATTGCGGTACACAAACGTCTGGGTGTTGTCGGACATGTGGATAACCCGACGCATCAGCGGGTTTCCAAATTCGTCCACGACGAGTTCTTCTACGCCGAGGCGCTCTCCCGGAAGCACCCGGAGGTTATCGTAATCCTGTCGCGCCAGAATTTCTCCGTAATCGTCTCCTCTCCGGAGAATATCGTCTCCCAGCCCGCTCACCTGCCGGAGAGCCGCCTGTGCCGGGTCGTCGAGGATCGCCGTCTGCCTAAGCGCAGTGATTTCCCGAGCAAGCACAGCCGCATCTTCCCCCGGCGCATTCCGAAACACAGTTTTCGCATTATCGAGTTCCCGCATCGCCGCCGTCAACGCAGTAATTTCGTTATCTGCAATACTCCTACCCTCACGCGCGAGTGTTGCAGAAATCTCATCCGCGAGGTTTCGCACGGCCGCTGCACTTCCTTGGAACTGTGCCGCAACGTCCGGAGGCCGGAATAGGTACGGTTCGTCAATCGCCCTCGCCGGGTCTAGGCGAATTGGCTGGTTTGCAATCTCGTCTGCTTCCCTGCGAACAACCGACAAAATGTCTGCCCTTTGGACACTCTGGAGAGACGGCGGGGTCGGCACAACGACATCCGGCTGGCGAATGCTCGCCTGAACCACACTCTGGATTCTTGCCTGCGTATCGGCAACCCCTCCTCTGAACGCAGTCTCTGCCTGCTGTCGAAGAGCGGTGGGATCAAGATACCGACTGGCACCACTCGGCGTCAGTCCCCGAGTTCCATACGTTGTTCCCGAATGGATGGCATCCGGGGCGTTCTGCACAAATCTCGAAGTCACGCTACCGCCCGTGTGAGGGGTTGGGATAGTGCGGGTGACGGCAGATGTCGGGATGTTACTCGCCGTCCTCCTGATAGTCGACGGAGATACTACATCCGCCAATCCGCGACCCACCACTTTGATAATAGTTCCAAGTCCCGCAGGTTGCGACCTGGAAATCTGACCGCATGTTTTACATTCCTTCATATGCCACGACCTTGTGTGGTTAGTCTGTCACCATACATTTAAATCATTCCCCTGAACGTTCGGGGTTTTCATTTCGCCGAGACCACCAATACCCCGCCCCCACAAGCACCGCGAGTAAAGCAATTCCCGGAACCATCGGGCTCGGGGTAGTTGTGCCGGGTGTGGAAGCGACCTGTGCATACCCCTCGCCACCAGCCGCCCCTGCCTGCGCTTCATACAGCCGCTGCCTCCGCGCTTGGATTTCATCCCCAATCGCAAGCATCTCTAGAGTCGGGATACTTTGCGTAGAGACGTGTTCTTCGAGAGCACGGGCATATTCTTCTTCCAGTTGCCGAACATAGTCCGCAAGTTCTTGCTCGTACTCGGCAACCTGTCGGGCATACTCTTCTTGGTCTCTGAGATACTGATCTTCAATCTGGGCAACCGCGTCTTCGTAATCCTTGGCTGCATCCTCATAGTCTTTTATAGCATCCTCGTAATCTTTTGCGGCATCTTGGTATTCCTGCGATGCTTCGTCATATTCCCGCGTCGCCTCTTCGTAGTCCTTGATTGCATCTTCGTACTGATCTATCGCATCTTGGTATTCCTTTTCCGCCGCATCCAGCGCATCGTCATATTGTTTCTGCATCTCCTCCTGCGCTTTCGTTAATTCTTCTTCATACACACGCTGGAGGTCGTCCGCTGGGTCATATGACATCTGCGGCGGCGGAACGTAATACTGGTTAGGGACGATTGTCGGTGGCATGTAAGGATCTGGGTAAATCTGTACACACGGGCCGTATCTCACGAGTTGTCGCCACCCTCTGGGGCAAATTTGCCACCCGCCGAAATGATCCTCGGGTTCTTCGCCGCCTCCGCCGCCACCGTCTTCTTCGGGTTCCTCTTCCGAATCCATATCTCTCCACAATTCATCCACAATCATCTCTACGGAAAAAATCACCCCGAGGTCGTGGAGTAGGGTCAGAGCCAGCCCAGAGGTGTATCTATACCCGGCTACAGCGAGGCCCATCCCAAGCGTTTCTGCTCCAACGACCGCGCTCAGGAGGGGCATACCCTGCATCCACCCCCACGTATCTTTTGCCGCCTCTCCAACCAACGTTCCCGGAAGTCCCCAATCCTCGCTGAGCCCATCCGACCATCCCTGTATCCATTCGCCTTCGATTTTATCTCGATCGTATTGGGTAGTGCCATATGCCGATCCAGGAACGTGCTCGCCTATCTCGTCGCGCTTGAATATCTCATTCTTTATGTCATCGCGCAGGTGGGTGGGTTCATACTCCCCGGTTCCAAACACCTCGTCGGCAATGTCGACAGTACCCGTTGTGAGGTCAACCAGCGACCCCGGCGTTCCATACAGGTTATATATGACATCTGCTGACCGCGTCTCCATCATATATTTCCGATACTCCGCCGCCTCCGGCGTTTCCATCGGAGCGACAAAATCTGCAACGGTCGCCCCAACACCACCAGTAACCGCGCCAACTCCACCGGCCACAGCATCACCGACAACTTTGACGACATCCTGTGCAGACGGCGGCGTCCACTGGAGCAACTCGAACTTATCGAGGCCATCCTCTTCCGGTGCCGGTGCTCCCGTGCTAGGAACTTGGGTAACCCCGCCACTCTGCTCTCGGCGCTCTTGGAGATCCTGATATGACGCAGATTGCTCTTCACGCGCACGTTTTGTTGCTTCCGCCTGTTGTCGCTCTCTCTCAAGCGCTTCGCGCTCCGCCTCACGTTTCCGTTCAATCTCTCGAACCCATTCCGTCGCTGCGATTGCCTCCTGGTTTCTCCGCAGGGTTTCCTCAAATTCTTTGTTTTTTTGCACCCAATAGTCATACTGCCGCTGTCGCGCCCGCTCTTCCCGGATCTCAGCGGGAGTCTTC
>JAQUYJ010000141.1 GCA_028691905.1 Bacilli bacterium | reverse complement strand
GTTTCAATCACATTTCCAATTAACTGAACTCCATTTCCACCTAAAATCTCTGAAATCGTAAATCCCATCGCCGAAGGCAAAAATACCATAATGATTCCACTTGCCACACCTTTTAAGGAGAGGGGAAGCGTCACCTGCATAAAGGTCTTAACCGGACTGGCTCCCAGATCCTGACTGGCTTCCAGCAGGGAAGGTTCAATCTTTTCCAAAACAGTGTAAATCGGAAAAATCATAAACGGCAGATACATTAATACCATCCCCAGGATTACTGCTTCTCTGGTTCCATAAAAATCAATTGAAATTCCAAATGTATTATTCAAAAACCCTTCCGGAAGAATAATCATCTGCATCGTTTTTAAACGAAGCAGCATGTTCGTCCACATCGGAAGAATAAAAATCAATAAAACAAGATATTTGTTTTTAAAATTACTGCGGCTGATAATGTAGGCAATCGGATAACCGATAGCAAGACAAATCAATGTCGCAATCAAAGAAAACTCCATCGACCGTAAAAAGGCCTTTATATAGGACGGATTGCCCAGTTCCACAAAATTATCCAGGGTAAAAGAAGCTGTTTTAAAATCAAACCCATTGATTTCCAAAAAACTCAAAACAACCATAATCCCCATCGGAATGCTGACCAAAGCAAACATCCAGATTTTATAGGGAAGGGACAGGTTTCTAAATCGCTTCATTGGGATCCACTTTCATCAGGTGAATTTCATAGGGATCCACACAGAATCCGATTTTTTCGCCTACTTTCGCATTTTCATATTGATGAAGCACAAATTCCTTACCGTGGACAATCGCACAGATTTCAAAGTGAACCCCTTTAAAGATGGTGGCATCAACAACACCGATTAACTTGGCCTGTTCCAGGGGAACAACATCAAAGTCTTCCGGCCTGATTACCACATCACAGGCTTCTCCTGCTTCAAAGTTTTCATCAACGCACTCAAACTCCACACCCATAAATTCGACCCGTCTGTCGCCCAGGTAGGTACCCCTTATGATATTGCTTTCACCGATAAAACTGGCTACAAAGCGATTTTTCGGCTCATTATAGATATCCTCCGATGTCCCGATCTGTTGAATGACCCCTTTGTTCATTACAACAACCGTATCACTCATTGTCAGGGCTTCTTCCTGATCATGGGTAACAAAAACAAATGTAATCCCCAGTTCACGCTGCATTTCCTTTAATTCATACTGCATGTTCTGACGGAGCTTTAAATCAAGGGCAGCAAGCGGTTCATCCAGCAACAGTATTTTCGGACGGTTGACAATCGCTCTGGCAATCGCAACCCGTTGCTGTTCCCCCCCACTCAAGGAAGTTACTTTTCGTTTTTCAAACCCTTCCAGTTTCACAAGCTTTAAAGCATCGTGAACAGCTTCTTCGATATGATGTTTACTCATCATTAAGGATTTGGCCTTTTTTTCTTCTTCAGCCTGTTTCTTTTCGAGGTCCTTCATCTCTTTTTTTAAGTTCTGAAGGGCTTCCTGGTTGGCTGTAAAACGCAGTTCTTTTAACTTTGCTTCGTATTTTGCTAGAATCCTGGCCTTCAAAAACCGATTCTGTTTGATTTCCTTTGCAATAGTGGCTTCCAGGTTTTCCAGTTCTCTCCAGGCCTGTTCTGCTTCTTCTTCCCTGGTTTCTTCCAAAGCGGTTTCTTTTTCCAATAAACCGTACTTTTTGGTATAGCGTTCCTGGATTTCCTTTTCTTTAAAGGCAATCCATTTTTCTTTTTCTACTGCGGTTTCTTCTTCAATCTGCTTTTTGATTGCTTTTAAACGAAGCTTGATTTCACTTTTCTGCTCTCTTGCAGTGCTTTTCTGATTGACTTTTCGAATCAGGTTCTGTTTTTCTTCTTCGTAGCGTTTACGGACTTCACTTCTTATTTCTTCAAACTGACGGTTAAAATTACGCAGTCCAAAGGCCACATTATCAAAAACATTCAAATGGGGAAAAAGGGCATAACGCTGAAAAACCGTATTAATCGGACGCTGATAGGGCGGAATCTGATTGACGACTTCCCCGTTTAAAACAATTTCGCCGATATCCGGTGTTTCAAATCCACCGATCATCCTTAAAGTTGTCGTCTTCCCGCAACCGGATGGACCGACCAGTGTAATAAACTCATTTTCATTGATATATAAATTCAGATTATCAACAACGACTTTATCATCGTAAATTTTGGTAATATTTTTCAGTTCTATTAATTTCTTTCCCATATGTCTTCCTTTCTATAAAACAAAAAAAAGTTGGATTTCCAACTTTTCAATTATTTCAGACAAAAGAATGGCGGAGCAGGAGGGATTTGAACCCTCGCACCAGTTTCCCGGTCTATGCCCTTAGCAGGGGCACCTCTTCAGCCGCTTGAGTACTGCTCCATTGGTGTAGTCTGTTATCAGAAATATTCTAACATAAAGGAAGTTCCTTTATGTTAGAATAATATCTTCTTTTCTGGGAAGGATGGCTATGTTGCTCACTAAAGTAACGCGATCCATCGCATTTTGTAATTCACTTTGAATATCATTTGCGGTTATTTTTCGATGTTCAATCGCTCCCTGGTAAATATGAATCAGCATCGGCAAATTACTTTCCTTGACCGTAAAACTTTCAAAGGCAGTGACATTTAACGAAGAATCGACATTGCTTACACAGGAACTGTTTTCAGGATACCTTACATCCAGGCCATATAAATTGACTACATTATCTTTTCGTTTGTTTTCTTTTACGAAATTAAAATAATTGAAAATAATTGGTTTTAACTGTTCAGCTTTAAATAAATCAATATCATCATTGTTTGAACTGTCATAAATGTATACATAATATTCAACTTCAGGTTGTGTGAAAAGTTGATTACCGTAAACAAGAAGTTTGGCTTCCCGAATGTCTT
>JAQUYJ010000017.1 GCA_028691905.1 Bacilli bacterium | reverse complement strand
TCCGTCGCGCACCAGCGTGGCAGCCACCGCTGCGGACATCCCGAGGACGGCCCCGACCGACACGTCGATGTCGCCGGTATTCCGGATTCATACAATTATGCCTAAGTGGCTTATTTCTTCCCGTAATTGATCAGCCCGTGCAAAATCCTTCCTGTTCCTTGCAGCTATCCAATTCTGAACCAATTCGACTTCTTTTTCTTTCAGGGGAACAATTTCCTGCAGCATGCCAAGAATCCACAACAAATCATGGTATAAAACAGCCAACTGTTTGAGATAATCTGCATTACACTCTTTTTGTCGAAGCGTTTGATTTGTTATTTTAACCAGTTGGTGAATCTGAGTAATTGCATTGGCCGTATTAAAATCATCACTCATAGCTTCGATAAAATTGTCTTTTATTTTCTGTAATTCCGGATTCGTGACAGGGCAGTTTTCGTCAATTGATTGAAAATCGAATTGTAACTTTCGTTTTAACGCCAGATGACTTCGGTAAATTTTGTCATAATCGGCAATTGCCTGCTGTACTACCTCACTTCGGTAACTCAATGGTTGACGATATGGAACATTCATCATCATCAACCGATATGTCGGATACCCTATTTCATCTACCAATTCATGTGCCCAAATGACATTTCCCAACGATTTACTCATTTTTTCACCGTGTAAATCCACTCGTCCGTTATGCATCCAGTAATTTGCTAAATGATGGTGATAAGCTACTTCTGATTGGGCTATTTCATTATCGTGATGGGGAAATTTCAAATCAGAACCTCCACCGTGAATATCAATTTTGTTTTTAAATATCGATTGAATCATGACGACACATTCAGTATGCCATCCCGGCCGGCCCATTCCCCACGGAGAATCCCATCTTAAACCCTGATTTGTACTTTTCCACAGATTAAAATCAATTGGATTGCGTTTTTTTTCATTCTCTTCGATTCGAGAACCAACGATTAAACTATCTTTGTTCTGACCGCTTAAAACACCATAATCATCAACTGTTTCTACGGAGAAATATACATCACCATTTACGGTATAGGCTCCCTTTCTTTGAATCAGCAACTGAATAAAGTCTATAATTTGAGGAATTGTTTCGGTAACCTTCGGATTTTGATAATGCGGTAAAATATTTAATTTTTGATATGTCTGAAGAATACTTTGCATATATCGGTCAGCTATCTCATTTTCCGTCGTATTTTCATCCTGTGCTTTTTTAATAATTTTATCATCTATGTCGGTGAAATTGGATACCAATTTTACACGATAACCGATATAGGTTAAAAAGCGGGCAACAACATCGAAAAAGATAATCGGACGGGAATTTCCAATATGCATATCGTCATATACAGTTGAACCACAGACATACATTGCTACTTCATTTTTATTGATTGGAACGAATTCTTCTGTCTTTCCCGTTAAAGAATTATATAATCTAATCATTTTAATACCTCTTGACTAGCATTTATTATATCATAAATATCGATGATTGAAAAGTATTTTATTGGAAAGTTAAAGAAAAAGGCACTTAACAGTGCCCATTGTTTTAAAAGTTTCTAAATCCAACTGTGAGAAATTCCAAGTCCTCATCGGCAAGACAAAGCATCAATTCGTTTAATTCATCTATTTCCAAACGGTAAAGACGAATCGAAATACTGAATCCATAATTGCTCCTATCAATCAAATGTAAATTATTGTCTAAAACAGGATTCACCCATTGATTGATTTTTTGATTGACATAATTTTCGCGTTCACTGGAGCTCATTTGCTGATAAGTGAAAGTCATACTGACTGTAACATCCAAATAATTTGGATTTGCCAGTCGATCTTCTATTAAAGCTTGATCTTCAGGTAGATTGAAGGATTCATAGTCATAGCGTACCCGGTGAGCAGCTGTTGCACTGTTCACTCCATCTAATTTATCGAATTCGAGGTAAAAACAGTTTAAGCGGGGTAGATAAACACAGAGATAAATACTAGGTGCTTTTTCAAGAACGTGAACAGTAAGAACATTATTCTCCAGTATCAATTCAAGTGTCTCAAATTTTACACCATATATATGGGTGAATGCTTCTACTATCAATAAATCTTTTTTTGCAAAATATGCTTCATCATATTCACGATAGGGAAAGGCATGATTAAAATAATCTTCGTGATTCGAATAATAAGCCACCGTTAGTGCTGATTGGCTGGGTCTGGTTGATTCAGAAGGTAATTCAAGGCCATACTGCAGCTTTGGTTCACCCAGTGTATAGGCGATATTTTGTTGCTCTGAATCAGAATTTTCCTCCTGATTCTTTTCTTCTTCTCCCTTTTCTTCACGCTCTTCCGTCTGACTTGTTTGTTGCTTAAATAGACTGTCCTCACTTTGTAAAGTACATCCAGTTAAAACAACAGACAAAATCAATATTATCATTATTTTTTTAAGCATATGTTTATCCTTCTTTCATAAGATATACGAAAAAAGGACAGAAAATATTGGTTTTATTTTATTTTAGGTAAATTGATGATAAAACGACTGCCTTTTGGATTGTTTTTTTCAACAAGAATTTTTCCATGATGAAGCTGAATGAGTGTTTTTGCTATGGATAATCCCAGTCCGTTGCCACCGGTAATTCTGCTTCTTGCCCGATCTTCGCGGAAAAACCGTTCAAAAATCCGATTGCGATTTTCATCACTGATTCCGATTCCAGTATCTTCAACCACAATTTGAATATCATTATTATCCAAATGAAGGGAAATATTGATACAGTCTTCTTCGTTCGTATAAGCCAGTGCATTATCCAGTAAAATGATTAAAACTTGATTCATTTTGTTTTTATCAATTTTAGTTGTTATTGGATCTACCTGATAAACAAATTTTTTGTTTTGAAGATTTGCAAGTTCCACAAACGGTTCAATTGTCTCTTTAATCAATGCATCCAGGCGGACTGTTTCCATATCCAAATTGATATTTTCATTGTCACTGCGGGCCAACATCAATAAATCAGAGGTGAGTTTTGTCAGACGGGATAATTCTTTTAAGGAAACAGCCAAATCATCAGCCACTTCATACACAGTTTTATCTGAATCCGTCATGATATTTTCCAATTTGCTTTGAACTATCGCCAGCGGAGTACGCAACTCATGGGAAGCATCTCCAACAAAAGTCATTTGTTTCTCCAAAGAATTGACAATTGGTTTCATTGTATTGTTACTCAGCAGATAACTGGCAAAAACACTGAAGACGAACATTACAGCGACGCAAATGACATATACTTTGATGATTTCATTACGAACTGTCACTTCTCCATCGACATTCATATATATTTTTGCGTATTGAATATCATCTCTTTCAATATCCACTCTTTTGAGAATGGTTAAGTAATTTACTTCATTTGTAATAGTCTCATCCTGAACAATCAAGGTGATGCTCAACGTCTCTTGCTGCAGTCTGTCTAAAACAAATACATCTATCTCATCCTGAATGAGTTGGGTTCCGACAGCATTGATTACCCAGTCTCCACCCCCGTCATAAAATGAAATCTGCATACGGGGATCTCTTGGTCTGGCTACTGCCTGGGGAAAACTCAAGGGTTGATTGAACATCTGCGCATAGTCCATGACTGTATCTGTGGCACTTTTATAGAATATATTATCAATGGATACAACGGCAAATATTCCCAGGGCAATGAAGATGATTAAATAAGCAATTAAGTTATAGGCAACAAATGTCAGTTTTTGCTTTTTAACCGATTCGAGAATGGATTTATTCTTTTTCACTCCACATGTAACCTACATTTCTTAAAGTTTTTAAATACATATGATAATCATATTTTTTTAATATTTTGCGTAAATTACTAACATATACTTCAACTACACTCCATACTGTTTCCGAATCAAATCCCCAAATCCGATTGAACAGTTGCTCTTTGGGAATAATAATATCGCGGTTTCGAACCAGGTATTCCAATATATCGTATGTTTTTCCGATTACATCAAGCATTTCATTGTTGATTGTCACTTTTTTTTGCACGACATCAAATTTCATATCTTTAAAAACAACTTGCAATCCATTAAAATTATTATTATACCGTCTTAAAATGGCTTCTACACGGGCAATCAATTCATCCCGATAAAATGGTTTCGTCATATAATCATCTGCGCCCAGTTTTAATCCTTTAACCTTATCATTGATACTGTCTTTTGCTGTAAGAATGAGAACCGGACAAGTACTCACACTTCGTATTTTTTTTAGGATGGTAAAGCCATCCACTTCAGGAAGCATGATATCCAGGATGATTAAATCATATATATTTTGTTCACTGACGAACAGGGCTTCTTCCCCGTCATATATACTGTCAATTTCTGCAATATTTTTCAACATTTCACATATTGCCCGATTTAAATGACGATCATCTTCTACAATTAATATTTTCATATGTCATACCCCTCATAAAATAACGATATTCTTTTTATTTATTATATCAAAAAAACATATAAAAAGCAAACCCAATTGAGTTTGCTTTCTTTTTGTTTAACGTTTTGAGAATTGTGGTGCCCGACGTGCTTTTTTAAGACCGTATTTTTTACGTTCTTTGGCACGAGGATCACGTGTGACTAAGCCTGCTTTTTTCAAAATAGGACGATATTCGGGATTGACTTCCATCAATGCTCTTGTGATGCCATGACGAATTGCTCCTGCTTGACCGGAGATTCCGCCACCCAGCACATCAACTACAACATCATAACTGGTAATTGTGCCAGTCAGATTTAATGGTTGCAGTACATCAAGACGAACAGCAGCTGAAGGAATATAATCGGTAAATACACGGTCATTAATCATGATTTTTCCTTTACCAGGAATAAGCCGTACTTTCGCAATGCTGCTTTTACGACGTCCGGTTCCATAATATTGAACTTGTGCCATGGATTTCACCTACCCTTTCAATTGATATGCGACAGGTTTTTGAGCCTGATGTGGATGTTCTGGTCCACAGTAGACAAATAATTTTGTGTACATCGCATTTCCTAATTTTGTTTTTGGTAACATCCCTTTAATTGCCAACTCAACAATTTTTTGGGGTTGAGTTTCCAACATTTTCTGGGCAGTTCTTGTACGCAATCCACTGTTGAATCCAGTGTGATGGTGATACAGTTTTCCCTGTAGTTTGTTACCGGTTAAAGCAACTTTTTCCGCATTTACAACAATTACATAATCTCCGCAGTCAACATGGTTAGTATAGGTTGGTTTATGCTTGCCGCGCAACAAAGAAGCTGCTTCGGTAGCCAAACGACCCAATACCAGGTTTTCTGCATCGATGACATGCCATTGACGTTCAACAGTTTGGTTATTAGCCATATATGATTTATTCATGGTTTCCTCCTATAAAAGATACAAATTGTGGATATTTGTTTTATACAAGGGGCTTTTATTTATTGTGGGATAATAAAAACGTACCTCAAATATAATACTCTATTTCTGCGGTAAAGTCAAGTACTATGTTATAACATTTCGATTGAAAAAACCGACAATCCCGTTTACAGATGAATAGGATATGAAAACCTGGGGATCAATTTTTTTCGCAATATTGCTGTATTCCTCAATCTCATAACTGGAAACGACGGACTGCAATACCCACTTCTCCTGATTGGTATACCCACCTATCACCTCATAAATGGTAATCCCGTGATTAAAGCCGGCAATCAGCGCCTGTCTGATTTCTTCTTTCTTTGTCGTCACAATCGTAATCTGAACATATTTGTAGATGGTATGAATTTTATCCAACGCAATAATATGAATAAGCAAACGAACAATCGTGAAGACAGCAACATTAATGTTGTTGGCGACCAAGCCACCGGCACAGATAATCAGAAAATCAACGCTGAGCGATATTTTAGCGAAAGAAATATTTTTACGCAGGGAAATATACTGGGACAATATATCCATTCCCCCACTGGAAGCTCCTCCCCGTAAACAAATACCGCAACCTACACCGGTTAACAAACCACCCATGATAGCCAGCAGCAGTTTTTGATCAGCCAAGCCCTGGAAGGGACTGAACCCTATCTGTTCCAGTAAAAAGATTAAACCAACCTGAATAAGAACCGAACAAATACTGAAAACAGCAAACCTTCTGCTTACTCCCTGCCAACCAATTATCAATAAAGGTAAATTAAATAAAGCAATAAAGATTGATTTTGATATGGGTATCCCATATTTCCCGAAAATGACAGTCAGTAACTGGGAAATACCCGTAATACCGCCGGCATAAAATTCTCCCAAATCGAGAATCCAGACGATGGCAAAACAATAAATGGACGTTCCCAGCATCATACTGAGAAATGCTTTCACATTTCGTTTTTTAAGCAGGTTCTTCATTTTTGCCATATGTGAGCCCCATTTCTTTTTTCTTCAGACTCTTGTAAAGCTTGGCATATCGGATTTCATAAATACTTGGTGCAACAATTGTTGTGAGAATTCCCGCCAGAACCAATGCTTCACCAAATTCGTGACTGAATATTTCTGCTTTTGTACCGATGTGACTCACGGCAATCGTTACAACCAATGTACAGGATGCCATTAACATGCTCATTAATCCGGTTCGGAAACTATACCATTTGGTCAGGTACATCAAAGGTATTTTTACGATTACAAATGTTGCAAACAATCCCAGAGCCCAAAGAATCAACTCGGGATTTTCCATAAAATTGACAATATTCACCTGCATTCCAACAATAATGAAAAACATAGGAATAAAAACTCCATAGCCAAGACTTTCGATGTGATCCATATATTTATGTTCAATCCGAACAAATTTCATAAATAAACCGAGAAGAAACGCACCTAACACGTATTCTCCCCCACCGATTTCCGAAAGCAAAACAGAAACAACCAACGCAAAAACAATCATCTGCACTTTTAGAAAGGTCATTCCTTCTTCAAATTTTCTTCCCCGTTGAATTCGTAAACCAAAATACAACAAAATGAATAAACCAATCATAATAGCGTACGTCCAGACATAGTTGATACTGATATTAATGGCAATCATAAAAACAGTCAGCAATAAGATTGAGAGTAGTTCGCTGATTAACGAAAACATAACCATGATGTTTCCCCAGCATGTATTGTTTAAGCGCTCAACATTAATTAACGGGGCAACAATCCCCGCAAAGGTGGAAGCAAAAGTAATGGTCAATAAAATAATACCGAGCCAAAAGTGTTCAAAATGGGAGGCAAAAAGAAATGCTCCGCCCAATGACACCAAATAGACAGCACCAAGTAAAATAATGGAAATTCGACCAACATTGATATGGCTTTGCGTAGTTTTCTGTTTATCCCGAATAATGCTCAGGTTAGCATCATAACCGCTTAAAAACATGATAATTGAAAATCCGATGATGTATAAAACATCGATTACTTCATTGAATCCTTCAACACTCGCAAAATAACGTGTTAAAACACCACCCAGAATTATGCCGATAATAATTTCATCGACAAATGCCGGAAGAAATTTCAATTTGAAAATAGACAAAAGAACGGATATTCCCATACTGATGCCCAGCAAAATAACAACCGGCAATAAAAAACTAGTTTCAAATTCCATATTTTTTAATCTCTTCTTCCAAATCCAACCGTTTAAACAATACGATTGGTTTTTCTGTTACTTTCATCGTATCAACTGCTCCATACTGTAATTCAAGGAAAGAAAGATGAGTCTGATCCAGACCTAATTCTTCCAAAATGATGTGGGCGGTATCCGGCATGACCGGAGCAATCATAATGGTTACAACACGGATCATTTCCAATAAGCGGTACAATACGCTTTGCAGTGCTTTTTGCTGATTGGGGTCTTTTGCCAGTGCCCATGGAATCGTTTCGTCAATATATTTATTTGCTCTTCCGACGAGGCTCCATACTTCCTGCAACCCATCCTGAAAAGCAAACCGATTGAAATCGTTTTGATAGGTTTGAATAACATCCGCTATTTTTCCTTCGACCTCCTGATCCCAGGAAAAATAAGTTGCAGTCGGTTTATAAACGATCCCTTGCTGATATTTGTTAACCATGGAAATCGTTCTGCTGACAAGGTTACCAAGATCATTTGCTAAATCAACATTGTATTTTTCAATAAATCGTTCATAGGTGAATACACCATCATTTCCTAAAGACATTTCTTTGATTAAATAGAAACGCAGTGGATCAAGACCATAACGGTTAACAACATCCATTGGATAAACAACATTTCCAATCGACTTGCTCATTTTCCCTTCTTTCATTAAAATCCAACCATGGGCGATTAATTCAAAACGCAAAGGAACTTCAAGCGCCATTAGCATAATAGGCCAGTAAATCGCATGAAAACGAAGGATATCCTTCCCAACTATATGAAACACTTTTGTGCCTTCCAACCAATATTTCCTATACAGTTCATCATTTCCGCTTTGATAGCCAAGAGCGGTTAAATAATTACTTAAGGCATCAATCCACACATAAATGACATGCTTGGGATTGGATAAAACAGGGATTCCCCATTGAAAGGAAGTTCTGCTGACACATAGATCTTCCAATCCCTGTTCGATAAAGCTGATTACTTCATTTTTTCTTGTTTCGGGCTGTATAAAATGGGGATGCTCTTTAATATACTGTAATAACCGTTTTTCATATTTTTTTAAATTTAAAAAATAACTTTCCTCTTTTACTTTTATTGTTTCGCGGCCACAATCCGGACAGAATTTTTCATTGACCAATTGCGTTTTTGTAAGAAAGGCTTCACAGGGGACGCAGTAATCTCCCTCATATTCACCCAGGTAAATATCCCCCTGGGCCAATAAACGTTCGAAGATTGCCTGTACAATGCGATAGTGCCGTTCTTCACTGGTACGGATGAAATCATTATTCGATATATTTAAGTTTTTCCACAGTTCTTCTGTTGATTTTGCGATTTCATCCACCAGGCTTTGGGGACTTTTTTGCTGTTTTTTCGCTGCATTTTCAATTTTTTGACCGTGCTCATCCATTCCTGTCAGAAAAAAAGTATCATACCCATTTAAGCGGTGATAACGCGAAAATACATCACATGCTATCGTTGAATAGGAATTGCCAATATGAACATTTCCACTGGAATAATAGATCGGTGTTGTAATATAACATGTTTTCATTTTGTTTGCCCTTTCTTACCACAGCATTTTAAATGCTCGATATTTTTCGGTAACATGGTCCTTCTTTGTTTCCAAAGCAATTTCCAGTGGAATTGCCACTAATTTGTTTTCCACTTCGCAGATACAGGTCCCGCTGTTTCCAGCCATTAACTCTTCCACTGCCCGAACACCCATAATCGATGCCAGCACCCGATCCCGAGGGGTAGGAGATCCACCCCGTTGAATATGACCCAATACAGTGGAACGTGCTTCAAATTGGGTATTTTCTGTAATTACTTTTGCTAAATGATTCACATCGGTTAAATGCTCGGTAATGATAACAATGGCATGCCGTTTTGATTTGGAAGCATTGCGAATGGTTTCAATGATATCCTGCTCATCGTATCCCAGTTCTTTACAGGCAACATACTCCGCCCCGACACTGATTCCTGTCCATATGGCTATAGCTCCGCAATTACGGCCCATTACTTCAATAATCGAACAGCGACGATGACTGCTCGATGTGTCACGAAGTTTATCAACAGCATCGACAACGGTATTCAAAGCGGTATCAAATCCGATGGTGTAATCGGTTCCTCCAATATCATTATCAATTGTTCCTGGAATACCGACACATTTGACTCCCATTTTTTCAAGGGCAAGAGCACCGCGGTATGTACCATCACCGCCGATTGTAACAAGAGCATCAATTCCGTATTCATGTAAATTTTCAATAGCCACTTCTCTGATTTCCCGATGAACAAATTCATTTAAACGGGCTGTTCCTAAAAATGTCCCGCCGTGATGGATTTTTTCGGAAACGGATTTACGAAATAATCGCTCAATTTTTCCTTCATAAAGTCCTTTATAACCATCGTATATACCATAAACTTCCAAATCATTGGTAATTGCAGTTCGAACTACAGCGCGAATTGCTGCATTCATTCCCGGAGCATCTCCTCCGGAAGTTAAAACACCGATTTTTTTAATCATGTTCCTCACCCCATTTCACCTATTATACCATATTTATTTCATTCTATAAACTGTAAACATTTTCAAGAATAATCTGTAATTTATCTTTTCGCAATTCTACATGACCCTGACCAAGATAAGCATTTCCTTGATGAAGATCTTTTTTCCACTGCTGAAATCGGGCAGGAAATAAAACCCCGTCAACCGATGTATTTCCGTCATAGCACTCCAAAAATGCCATTTCCTGGTTCTTTTTTGTTGTTATAACCTGCAGTCTTCGTAAAATAAATAGAATCCGTACTTCTGTATTTGCTTTTAAATCGATTAATTCGGTTACATGTTCTTTTTGTTTTATTTCTTCATACTGCAGCAGTAAATTATATTTCAGATTGAAACCCAATGCTTCTTTTTCCATAATGCTCATTTCATGAAATTCATATTCATCTTCACTGCGCTCAATCTTGATGAGCTTGTTTTTCAACGTGATTGCAAAAGACTGTTGCTCTTTCGTTAAATCGTATGATTCAACCATTTCTTTATGGGTCATATCAAATTCATCCATTGCTCCGGCATGGACCAAACTGGCCACTATCCGCTTATTCGTAAAATTAGCACAGCGAAAAACAAAATCTTCATAATCGCTGAACAGTCCATTTTCTCTTTCTTCAATAATCTGTCTGACAATGGTCTGACCGATATTTGCGATGCCCTGAAGGGGATAAATAATGGCATTTTTCTCAATCAGAAAACTGTCGGTACTCTTATTAATGGATGGATTTAATACGATGATTTGGTGTTTCCTGCAGTCTTGAATATAGCTTTGCATAAGAGAGGAGGAACCCAATGTGTTTGTCATCAAAACAGCCATAAAATAGGGATAGTAATGCGTTTTTAAATAAGCCATTTGATAGGCAATCAGGGAATAGGCAACGGAATGGTTTTTATTAAAACCATAATTGGCAAATTTAACGATGTAATCGTATATTTCATTGCTGATTGCCGGAGAGTGGTTGTTCTTTATTGCCTGTTCTACGAAGCGCTTTCTTTCCGCTTCCAGAACCTGACTGTTTTTCTTGGATACTGCACGTCTTAATATATCAGCCATTCCCAGACTGTATCCTGCAAATTGCTGAGCTATTAACAGAATTTGTTCCTGAAAGACTATTGTTCCGTATGTCGGTTCCAATATCGGTCGTAAATCAGGATGAATATAGGTTACTTTTTCACCAAATTTCCGCTTTACAAAAACAGGAATCATTTCCATCGGTCCCGGTCTGAATAAAGCATTGGCATGAACGATATCCATAAAGTTTGAACATTTCAGTTCTTTTAATAGGTTTCGCATCCCTTTTGATTCCAATTGGAAAATACCGTTTGTATCTCCGCTGGCTATCATTTGATAAACTTTAGGGTCATCCAGAGGGATTTGCAGTAAAGAGGGACGTTTTTGACCGTTTTCTTCAATCAAATCAAGAACTTTTTGAATGATTGTCAGATTACGAAGACCCAATACATCCATTTTTATTAAACCAAGTGCTTCCAGATCGCTTGCTTCATATTGGGTTTGCCACATATCATTCAAACCTTTTTGGAGGGCGGTGTAAGCAATTAAATCCTGATCAGCCATTATTACACCGGCAGCATGGGTGGAAGTATGACGGGGCAGTCCCTCCAACCGGGAAGCCAGTCCGATTAGCGAATTGATTTCTTCGTCGGAATCCATCATTTGTTTTAGTACTGGTTTTACTTTTATATATTCTTCCAGACGGATGGTCAACTGGGATGGAATTTCTTTTAATACCACTTCCAAACGCTGTTCTGCAATTTGCAGAACTCTGGCTACATCCCGTAATGCCAATCGGGCACCAAACGTTCCAAAAGTGGTAATGTATGCTACCCTGTTTTTCCCAAACCGACTGCCCATATATTGAATAATTTCTTCACGGCGGTCATCAGGAAAATCAACATCAATGTCGGGCATCGTAATTCTTTCCGGATTTAAAAACCGTTCAAAAAGGAGGTCATAAGCCAGTGGATCAATATCGGTTATGCCCAGACAATAACTGACCAATGATCCCG
The DNA here is from genome assembly GCA_028691905.1 of Bacilli bacterium. GTDB lineage: Bacteria > Bacillota_I > Bacilli_A > ML615J-28 > CAG-698 > JAQVOS01. The sequence continues at coordinate 1,286 of JAQUYJ010000017.1, read as the reverse complement.
GTGCTGAACCTCTTCCCGGGCCAACTAATATATTGTTTTGTTTTGCGTATTTCACATAATCGTAGACGATTAAAAAATAATCAGCAAATCCCATTTTTATAATAATGGATAATTCATATAATAAACGGGTTTTATATGCATTGACATCTGCTTTTTTTTGCGATAGTCTTTTGTTTAATCCGACCTTACATAACTCTGTCAGATAAGCTGCACTGTTTTCAATTCCGTACTGTGGATAATGATATTGACCAAAGCGTAATTCCAATTGACAGATTTGACTTATTTCAACTGTTCTTTTGATTAAATCAGGAAAATTATAAAACAGCATTTTTGCTTCTGCAACAGAAAGAAAAGCACTGTTTGTTTCTTTTTCCTGAGGGGTGTATTCGTGTATTCCCAAATCAATGCATCGTAAAGTCTGATAGGCAAGATAATCCTCTTCTTGAAGGTAATTTGTCTGATGAATGGCAACACTTGGTATTGTATTTTCCTCACCAAACCGAATCAAATCGGAACAGAATTTTTTTTCCTGCTTTGTCTGAAAAGAGATTCCAAGATACAATTTTGAAAAAGAGTCTTGGTAGCTCTTCAGTCTCTTTTTGGCTTCCCCCGTTTCTCCGGCAAGATAATCCCGGATTACCTGACTGTCCGTCCCGGGAAGGATGGCAATGATATCATTTGCCTTTTCTTTTAAAAAGGCAATGGTTACCTGATTTTCAGTTGTTTGTCTGGTTGCAATTTGAAGTAAATTTCGATATCCATTTTCATTCTGCGCATATAATAATACATGGTCCTGACCGAGAGCATCGGTTGAAACGCGAACATGCAGGCCGATAATGGGCTGAATGTGCGCTTTCTTACAGGCCTGATAAAATTTTAATGCTCCATGCATATTATCATCCGTAATTGCCAGTGCTGCGTATTGATATTGCTTTGCAGAGTCGATTAACTGATCCATGTGGATGGTGGAATGAAGCATTGAATATTCTGTCTGTGTAAATAAATTAATAAACATGAACCGTACCTCATTATATATTATATCATACTTTAACCAGAATGAAAACTACCAGAAATCAAAAAGGGCAGTTACCCACCCTTCTTTTTTTTCTTAATCATCGTTATAATAAAGGCTCCTGTCCCCCCAAATACAATCCCCGATCCAATCCATATTGCCAACGGTTCTTTTTCCCGGCGATAGAATAATCCCTGATGATCGGTCATGCTTATGATATCTTTCTTAAAAACATCAATTTCAACTTCTTCTAAAAATTGAGATGATCTTACAA
>JAQUYJ010000140.1 GCA_028691905.1 Bacilli bacterium | reverse complement strand
TTTTGATCAGGCAGCCGGCTTTATCCTGAATATTTTTCGCTTTTTCACCAATATTACATTGGATCAGATCAAGAATGACATGATTGTCTTTGTTTTGCTCATCCTTTCTTTTGTTCTTGTCCGTGCTGTTTTTTCGATTTTCGGACCATCGAAGTTTAAAAAAATCGTTAAAGAGAAAAGTAAAGCTTCCAAATGGGTCGGTGCTGCTCTCGGTCTTGCCCAGGGCTATCTGCTCAGTGGATTGATTTATATGCTGGTTGCCTCCATGCTTCCGATTGACACAACGCAGGCAATTACCAGTGTGTGGGTTGGATTACTGACACCGTTTTATGCGATTATGGGCTTGTAGGGGGACAGTATGGCTAAAGAGAAAAAAACATCCGTCTATTCTTTGGAAGAAGCACAGAATCTGATTAAAACAAGGAAAAATGTGTTGTCCAGGTCGATGGAAGACAGTCACGTCAGTGAAGCAGTAAAAGTAGCTACCCTTCATAATGAAGAAGGATTGAGCGAGGAAATGTATGCTGTACTGCATACAAATCCCTTCTTATACAATTATAAAAAAGCGATGTATAAAATTTCTTCAATTGAAGATTTCTTTATACCAATCAACAAAAAGCAAACGATTCAGCTGGGATCGCTGTTCCGTTCCACGGAATGGAAAAAAGGAAAAAAAACATCCCTGATCAAGAAAGCTTTTACGAAATGGAAAAACCATTTCAATAAAAATAAAACAAGTGCTTTAGGCAAGGAAAATGATAAACTGCAGGCCGTCGGTGATGTTGTAACCAGTAAGGTTTCAATTGTCAGCTTTATTGTGTTTGTAATTATCTTTATCTTTGTTGCCTTTGTTTTATATAAACCGGGAATTTTCTGGACGAATTTTGTTGGAAAGAGCTGGTTTGACCGCCTGAATGGAGCGGTAGATTCGATGTTTGCCACATCCTGGGTTGCTTTAATCGCTCAGGTCACTTTCTATTTGGTTCCTGTTGCTTTTATATATGGTTCCATTCACAATCATATTTTAGGGGAACATCAAAAAATAGCAAGTGATGCCATCAAAGTATATAAAGATTCATCTTTTCGAATAGAGAAAGAATTCAAGAAAAAATTTGCGAAATCACGAAGATATTATCTTGCCAACCTGCGTCGGAATCCCTTCCAGGTAGCTCCCCTTCCGATTGAAAAATCAGGGGCAGGTGAAGTGGATCTGGAAGAAGTGGAAAGACTGACCGATGCCTATATTAAAAAATCGGCTGATTTGAAAAGAAAAAAAGGTCGTTTGAACTTCTTCAAGTTTGCGAGTGGCTTTTTAGTCTATGGCTGTGGGGTTTTTGTCTTCGGTTATTTGTTATATGAACTGGTAAAAAGTTTTTTATAGGAGGGTTATAGGATGAATAGTAAAAATTCCAAAAGTAAAAATCCAAGTAAAAAGAAGGTAGAAACGCCATCAACCGAAACGGAATCATTTTTACTAGCAATGCGTAAAGCCCAGGCGGAAGAAATGGCAGCCAAGAAAGAACCTGATTTTTCACTCGAACAGGAGTTGCATGACATCAAACTGATTCTGAGTGAAGAAGAAAAAGAAGTTGGCAGCGAACAAACTGCTCCTGTTGCAGCACAGGAGGTTTTACCAGTGGAAGAAAAACAAAAAGCTCCTGTAACAGCTGCGAAGAAAACAGGCAGTAAGCCATCAGCAGCAAAAACGAAAACTCCTGCCAAAACCACTCCTAAAAAAGCACCTTCAAAAGAAGAAGAAAAAAAGGAACCGGCACCGAAAGTGCGCAAACCAATCCAGAAAACGCCTTCCCTGGAAGCCCTGCTCGAAAAGAAAGAGCCAATTGCCGAAGAAAAACAGGCGGACTTTTTTGAAAAGCTGCCCAAGCAGACAAAAGAGGAGCCACAGGAAAACAAAGTAGTGGATAATTTGCAGAAACTGCGGGAACAGATATTCGCCCAGAAGAAACTGGAACGGGAATTAATGGAAAAAGAGGCCTTGAAAGCCCAGCAAAAAGACAAGAGTCTGATGAATAAACTCAATGCCCTGGAACGTCTGGTCCAAAATGATGATGTAGAAGAAGTCGGCGATGTTTTGGAAATTGAAAAACAGAACCAGCGTTTGACACAGCAGCTGGAAGAAGCCAATCAGCGGATTCAGGAACTGCAGGAAGAATTTTCAAAAATGCAGGAACAGGCTCCTGATCTTGCACCGGTTGTCTCTCCGGATATAACCGAAAAAGAGATGGAAACCAATCAAAAAATTGCCGATTTGGAAGTAATGGTGGCAAAACAAAAAGAAGAACACCGTACATCCCTTGATCAGGTAAAAGCTGATTATAAAAAACAGACCGCTAAGCTCCAAAAAGAGCTGGAAGCCCTGCAAGCAAAGAAAGAAGCCAAACCATCTTCTGACCAGAACAAAGAATTCGAAAAAGAATTAAAGGAAAAAGAAAAAGAATACAAAAAGCAAGTTCAGGACAAGGAAAAAGAATTTGCCCAGAAAGAAAAAGAATTATTAAAACAGATAGCAGATAAAGACAAGGCCTTGGAAAAAGCCGATCTGGATAAGCAAAAAGAAGTTGCCAAGGAAATCGATAAGGAAAAAGCTGCGCTTTTAAAAGACAGCATGGCAAAAGAAAAAGCATGGGAAAAAGAAAAGAATGCTTTGCTCGCCAAACAGGATAAAGCGCTGGCAAGCGCCAAAAAAGCACATGAGAAAAAATTGGAACAGGCTTTGGTAAAAGCCGATCAGAAATTGGAGAAAAAACAAGCTGAAGCAAATGAAAAACTTAAAGCAGTTCGGGAAGAAGTAAAAGCAAGAGAAAAAGAAGCTTGGGAAAAGGAAAAAGCAGCCCTGACAGCAGCCCAGGAAAAAGAACTGGCTGCATTGCAGAAAGATTTCGACCAAAAACAGGATAAAGCTCGTCTTGCATTTGACCAAGAAAAAG
>JAQUYJ010000016.1 GCA_028691905.1 Bacilli bacterium | reverse complement strand
TAATGGCTATAGGATTGGATCCGGTTCCCTGGACAAGCCCGATTATGGGGCAGAACCCAACTTATCTGACTTGCTTGTTTGTCTTGACCATTTATACTATTTGGAATGGACTAGCTTTCAAAATTCTCGTATTCCTATCGGGGATGCAAAGTATTGATAAGCAATACTATCAGGCAGCACAAGTTGATGCAACCCCAAGAAGAAGAGTATTTTCCAAAATTACGGTGCCACTTCTTTCTCCAATGATTGCCTATATTACAATCACTTCATTCATTGGTGCCTTTAAAGCATATTCGAGTGTTATTGCCATTTTTAACGGAAGATTTGGTCCGTTGACAGATCCTAATTTATTAATTACATTAGTTGGATATACATATCAAAAACTGGAAAATAGAAGTGTTCAGGGTGAGTTGTCGAAAGCTTCTGCTTCTGCTTTAATCTTATTTGGAATTATCATGTTGATTACGCTTGTACAATTGCAAGTCAGTAAGAAACGGGTACATTACTAGGAGGTGTGACTATGCATGAAACAGAATTATTCATGTCGGAAACCGAATTAAAAAAATATCGGGTTAAGAAGACATTATTCACCATCCTTGTTTACGCTTTCCTTATCGCAGTTGCATTATTTATTTTAATCCCATTTTATTGGATGGTTGCTACCGCACTCCGCAGTACAAATGAACTGGCTGAAACGAGAATATCTTTCTTTCCAAAAGAATGGCTGTGGGAAAACTTTTTGGGAGCAATCGTATATGCTGCTGACCGTGGTTCCAACTTTCTTCGAATTTATTTAAACACCATACTGGTTGGTTTGTTAACCACAATCGGAACCTTGTTTACTACTGTTTTTGCCTCTTTTGCTTTCGCAAGGCTCAATTTCAAATTTAAAAACGGATTGTTTTCTTTGTTGCTTGCAACAATGATGATTCCGGGTGAAATATTCATCATCAGTAACTACACAACTGTCATTCAGTTCGGCATGATCAATACATACTGGGCATTGGTATTACCGTTTGCAACAAGTGTATTTTATATCTTCTTCCTGCGTCAAACTTTTATGCAGATTCCCAACGAACTTTATTTGGCCGCCAAAGTGGATGGCACAGGCGATTTCAAATATTTATTCCGAGTGATGATTCCAATGGCTAAATCGACCATTACAACGATTACCATTCTTAGTATGATGGGAGCGTGGAATGCCTTCATTTGGCCGAATTTGGTTGCGAAAAAACCAACTATGTATTTAGTCAGTAACGGATTGTTAACCATATTCAAGGCAACCGATGATACAAGTACCATCATTAACTTCCAGATGGCTGCAGCAACATTGGTTACGGTACCATTGATTATTGTGTTTATTATTTTAAGAAAATACATTATGCGTGGTGTATCGCGCAGTGGAATCAAAGGGTAATTTGTGGGAAACCACTGATTATATAAAACCAATTTTAGAAAGGAAAATTGTAAATGAAAAAATTATTATTATTCGTTTTAATTATGGTAAGTGCATTTGTAATGGCTGGTTGTAAAAACACTCAATCAAGCAGTCAATACGAAGTATTAACCATTGAAGAACTACAGGCAGAAACATCTGTTGATATTACTTTCCGAATTCAATTTGGAAAAGCAATTCAAGACGTTATTCTTGAATTAATTGAAAGCTTCAATGAAGAATACCCAAATGTTAACATTACTCTTGATATAGTGAATGGTTCCTATACCGAAATGAAAAAGGCTACAGTCAATGACATTTCTGGTGGACTTGCTCCAACAATGAGCGTTGGTTATCCTGATCACTTTGCAGAGTATCTGATTACCGATTCTATTATTTCATTGAATGGCTTTATGGACGCCACTGATCCCCGTATTGGCTACACTCAAGCAGAAATTGATGATTTCCTTGAAGGATATGTAGCAGAAAATACGATGTTTGATTTAGACGGATCTTTTAAAGGATTACCGTTTAACAAGTCTACTGAAGTAATGGTTTATAATAAGGATTTCTTTGATCATTTTGAATTGACTCCGCCAACTACATGGGCTGAATTAGAAACATTGTCAACAACTATTTATGATATCGTTGATGATTTGACCGATAAACAATATGCATGGCTGGGAGATATTGCTACCAATTTGGCTGCTTCTGAATTTCTACCTTTAATGTATGATTCAACAGGAAACCTATTTACTACAATCATTCATCAATTCGATGGAAAGTACACCGGTGCTTTGTATCGTGGAGACAGCGGTGTTGTAGATGTACAGAGAGGAACCCTTGACTTTGCTACAGATGAAAAAGCAAGTCAGGCATTAACCTATTTACAAGGATTAGCTGAAGACAATGTCATGAATGTCCCGGAAGTTTGGGAAGGTTTATATGGCTCCAACTTCTTTATCAATGGTAAAATTTTGATGAATGTCGGATCAACAGGTGGTATTAGCCATTATGCAGATTCCATTTCCAGCTGGAATGCCGCGCCAATTCCTTATAAAGATGCAGATCACAAATATGTTATTCAACAGGGAACAAACTTCACTATTTTCTCACAGGCAAGTGATATGCAGAAATTAGCTGCCTGGTTATTTATTAAACACTGTTTAACACCGGAAAATACTGCCATGTTTGCGATGAAGACAGGGTATTTACCAGTTAGACATTCTGCTTATGAATTAGAAATATACGAATCCTTCTTAAATAATCCAACACCGGCACAATCTGATTTTTCAAAAGTACATAATGCAACACTGGAATATTCAGGCAATGGCTGGAATTACTTCGTTGATGCAGCATGGGCTGGATCAAGCGGTGTTCGTGATGAAGTCGGAACAGCTTTAGCTCAGATTCTCGTTTTAAAAACCAGTGTAGCAACCGCTCTTGCAGATGCTGTTAGCCGTATCGGATAATTTTCGAATCTAATCAGTGATAGACATGAAGAAATTATTAAGAGGATTATTATTATTTGTCATTGCATTGGGGCTAGTAGGATGTAAACCGGACGAACCTCAAGGACCAATCGAATTAGATACAACCCTTACAGAATCAACACCACTGACCGCCAGTTACTCTGGAAAGAATTTCATTACGGATGGAATCGGTGAAGTAACGCTCAATCGCAGCGTTGACGGCGATACCATCAGTGTGTATGTTGGTGCTTACCAAACAATAACAATACGGTTTTTAGGTATCAATACACCCGAATCAACCGGCCGTGTAGAAGCATGGGGAAAAGCAGCCAGCAGTTTTGTTAAGGAAACATTGGCGGATGCAACTTCAATTGTTTTGGAAGCAGAGGGGGACCGTGTTGATTCCACAGGCAATCGTTATTTGGCTTGGGTTTGGTATCGCCCTGCCAGCAGTGCAGAGTATCGGTTACTCAATTTAGAAGAAATCGAACTTGCTTACAGTAAATATACATTTGCTGTTGAATCAAAATATCATAATACCTGTTTACAGGCACATGAGAAGGCCCGTCTTTCGGAAAAAAGAGTTTGGGGAGAAACGGATCCCAATTTTAATTATTCCAAAGAAATTGTACAGACATCATTATTATATATGTTACAAAATCATGATGAATTTCAATCAGGAACAAAGTTTAGAATTACTGTTCAGTTGATTCGCACAAACGGGAATAATATGTTTCTACAGGATGCTTACGAAGACTCTTTTGATGATGATGGCGAAGTAGTGAGTGGAAAAGGTGCTGTATATGCGTTTTACGGGTATTCCCTGGCTTACTACCGATACTATAAAATTGGTGATATTTTTGAATTGACGTGTCAGCTCGAATATCAGGGAGACTATGGAACACAATTAACCGGATTGGCGGATGCCAGTGCAGTTATTGAAAACAGTGCTCCGGAAATTCCTGTTTTGGAAGCAGATGATTTAGACGGTGGTGCCGGATTGGAACCATATTATGGAGCAGTTGTGCAGTTAAACAATCTGGAATGTGTTAAAATTTCTGCGAAAACCACTGGCAGTGGAGAAGATTACTATGTAGTGGAAGCAAAAAACAGTAATGGCGAAATGTTTGACATTTATTTTGGTAATTCCGTAATTACCCCATACAATGTTGAAGAAGTTTTTGAAGTAGGTAAAATCTACAACATCATCGGTGGCGTTGCTTTTTATCAATATGCAAACGGACAGTATCAATTATCGGTCGGGGATGCTCCGCGTTATAATGGAGATGTCCTCAACCCAGAAGATCAAGCGCGTTTATACGATGTGATGGAAGTAGAATAAATATAGGGAGGAAAATAATATAAAATGAATTTTCAATTCACGTTCAAAAAATTATTTTTAGTTATCCTATTTGCTTTTCTAGCAATAGGTGTTGTCGGCTGTCAGTCCAATGAAGAAGCCGAAGCTTTTGCCCAAAAATTGTATATTCAGGAAAGTGATGAAATTGTAGGATCATTTCCATTACCTAAGTTTGTACAAGGTAATCAAGAAGTAACGGTTACATGGGCTTCTGATAATGAAGATGTGGTTGTTATTGATGAGTATCCGGATTGGGATACAAATTTCAATCATGATCTGTATTACCGTGCATTGGTTACACTGCCGGCTGAAGAAACAGATGTAGTATTGACTGCAACTGTTAAATATGGTAAACAAACAGCAACAAGACCAATGACAATTACGGTTGTTGCAGATGAATATACGCCAATGACTGTTGCGCAAATGAAGCAATCGACAACCCTAAAAGATGCAAAAGTTCGTATCGAAGGAACAATCGTTCATGCAATTGGAAAAAGCTTAATTATTGCAGATGAAACCGGATATATTTTTGCTTATGTAGCAGCTGAAGCACGTGCTGTTGGCGATATTGTTGTGATGCGTGGTGAAAAAGATGTGTACAATAATATGCCGCAGTTTGCTTATGGTGCAACTTCTGAAAAAGTATCCCAGGAAGCTGAAGGATTTGATCCGTTTGAAGAAGCAGAAGCCATTACAATTGATCAGATTATGGCGCATGACGTTGATGATGCAGAGTTCTATTCTACACCGTATTTATTGACTGGTAAAGTAGAGGCTTCATCCGATGCCAATAACCCATATCGCTTTGTTGATCCAACTGATCCAACAAAATTTATAGGCATTACAAAATATACAGTTAATCCAACCGGTGTTTTCACTGAAAGTGATTTACCGGATATCGCTGGTAAATACGTAGAAGCAGAAGTATTTATTTATAATAGTTATCAAGGTGCATTCAGTGTTGTTTATGTAGATGATTCTGCTGTGGAAAAAACAGCTCCAGAATTAACTGAACAGCAAAAATTGAATTTAGTTGTCAATGCATTACATGAAGAATTTGATGATACAGTTGTATCTGAAAATATTACTTTACCTACAACCGGAGAATACGAAGCTACTGTTGGCTGGGTAAGCGGAAATGCTGCTTATATCGCAAATGACGGAACATATACAGCACCTATCGGGGAAGATGTATTTGTTGATTTCACAGTTACAGTTCAAGTAGGAACCACTACAGAAACTATTACTATAACAATGAAAGCAATAAAAGCTCCTGTAGCAGCTCAAGATCATATTGTTATCAGTCAGGCATATGGTGGCGGAGGAAGCACCGGTGCTGCCGTTAAAAATGACTTTGTTGAATTATTTAATCCGACAAATGAAGCAGTTGATTTAACTGGATGGGTATTATTCTATGCATCCGCAACAGGTCTATTCAAAAACCAAGCCGATTATACTTATGGTGTATCCGTAGCATTGACTGGTTCCATTGCAGCCAGAAGCTTCTACTTAGTTCAATTGGGTGGTGGAACAGATGGCGTTGAAACACCAACTCCAGATGCGACAGGTACCATTACAATGAGTGGCACAGCATTTAAACTTGCATTATGTAATTCTGATGTTGTTCCGGTGAATGTTGATGATGCCAATGTTGTTGACTTTTTAGCGGTAGGAACTACCAATATTTTTGAAGGTGCAAATTCTGCTCCAGTTCTTACACCTACAACCTCAGCAATTCGTACCAATCTAATCGATACTGACAATAACAATATTGACTTTACTACAACTGATCAGATTGTTCCTAGAAATTCCGCAACTGATCCAGTTCCGGGTGGAGCAGATTCTCATGTTGTAATCAGTCAAGCTTATGGTGGCGGTGGTAATACTGGCGCTACTCTAAAGAGTGATTTCATTGAATTATATAATCCAACCAATGAAGCTGTTGATTTAACAGGATGGGTATTATTCTATGCTTCTCTGACAGGTGATTTTAAAAACCAAGCAGATTATACATATGGCGTATCTGTAGAATTGACAGGTTCCATTGCAGCAAAAGGATTCTATCTTATCAAAATGGCAGACGGAGCAGGTGGAACAGTAGATTTGCCAACTCCGGATGTGACTGGAACAGTAACAATGAATGGTACTGGATTCAAACTTGCTTTATGTAACTCCAGTGTAGTACCTACTGCAGTAGATTCTAGCAATATAGTTGACTTCGTTGGTTCCGGCCCAACAGCATCCCTGTTTGAAGGATCCGCTCCAGCTGTGGCTCCAAGCAATACGACTTCTATCGTTCGTACTGATCTTTCTGACACCGATGACAATGCTGCTGACTTCTCAGTAGCTACAGAAATTACACCACGTAATTCTGCATATGTTCCAGCTGAATAAACAATCGTTAATAAATGGCAAACACAATCTGAAAAGATTGTGTTTTTTTTAGTAAAAATGATACTTTTGTTTAAATATATATATAGAGGAGGATTTATATGGACAAAAGTGTGTTTTTAAAACCTTATGCATTTAGCAGGGAACTGCAACGGTCCATGATGCATTATCATGGCGAATCACAGGAGGATTATGAAAATCGGGTAAGAATAGCTCACTATGGTATTGAAGGAGAAGATCGTTTCTTTCACGAATTGGATAATGTCTTTTTACCTGTTTTTTGTTTGGCTGATATCAGGATAGAATTGTTAGAAGGAAATGCACAGGCTGATTTCATTATTTTATATGGGAAAAGAATGTTTATTGTTGAAGTAAAAAATCTGTATGGGCATATTCATGTTACTGAAGAAGAAAGATTCATTAGGGTTATTCCAAGGCTGAACAGCCTTCCGGAAGAAGAAGGAATGAAAAATCCTTTCGTCCAATTGCGGCGTCAGAAAAATTTATTCAATCGGTTTTTGAGTTATCATCATATAAAATGCGATATAGATGTTTTGGTAGTGATGGCAAATCCCAGGACAAAAATTAAACTGGAAAAGGAAACAGCAGTTATTCGTTACGATGAAATTCATCGTTATTTGGAAGCTTTGTCACTGCAACCCACAGAAGAAGAACTGGAGTTTGCAAAATCTGTGGGCGATTTATTAATAAAACATCATAAAGACAGGAAGCATTTTTTCACCAAACAGATAAAAAAAGATACAATGAAGGTTCCTTTACCATCAGATTTATCAGATGAGCAGTTTTCCATGTATGAAAAGATATTGGAAGAAAGAAGAAGAATTGCTAATGAAAAGAAATTACCTATTTGCAATATTTTCACCAATAAAGATGCATTGGCATTACTGAAAAATTTTCCTCTTACAAAAGAAGAATTTATTCAAACTCCTGGATTTAAAGAAAAAAAGTACCAGTTGTTTGGAGAAAATCTGCTTGAATTATTCCGCCATCATAAAAAATAAACTTTCGAAAATCCTGTCTTTATGTTATAATAATAGATAGGAGGACATTGTTATGGAATATAGAAAATGGGAGAAAAAAGATATTACAACGTCATTGTTGGGATTTGGATGCATGCGGTTTACAATGAAAGATGGGAAAATCGAAGAAGAAAAAGCACAGGCTTTAATTGATGAGGCATATGCAAAGGGAATCAATTATTTTGATACAGCAATCGTTTATTTGGATGGACAAAGTGAACCATTTTTAGGAAAAGCACTTCATCAATACAAACGGGATACATTTTATATTGCAAGTAAATATTCTTTATGGAATCTGGAAAATGAAGAAGAAATATCTAAAGCAATTGATAAACAGTTAGCTAATTTACAAACAGAGTATATTGATTTTTATTTATTACATGCCATGAATAAAGAACGAATCGAAAAAATAAAAAAATTTCACATTTTGGATTATGTGAAAAATTGGAAAAAAGAGGGAAAAATCAGAAATATTGGATTTTCATTTCATGATGATTTTTCTGCTTTTTCAGAACTGATTGATTTATATAACTGGGATTTTTGTCAAATCCAATTTAATTATATGGATAAGGATATCCAACAGGGAATGGAAGGGTATCAAATTTTAGTTGATAGAGAAATTCCTATAATTGTAATGGAACCACTTAAAGGTGGCAGTTTAGTCAATTTTAATCCGAATGTTGCTAAAAAATTCAAAGCTTACAATCAAGACAGTAACACAAAATGGGCTTTTCGATGGGTAGGATCCATGCCTGGAGTGAAAGTAATCTTGAGTGGAATGAATGAAATGTGTCAATTAAAAGAAAACATCGAAATTTTCAATTCTTTTAAAACCTTATCTCCTGAAGAAAAAAAGATAGTGGATGATGTAGCTAAAGAATTAAAAGAACTGGTTGCAGTCGGTTGTACACAATGTCAATATTGTATGCCATGCCCAGCAGGGGTAAATATCCCAGGCAACTTTAAAGTAATTAATAATCATATGATGTATAAAAATAATCAGGATGCCTTATGGTATTATGAATACTTAGAAAAGAAAGATGCAGATTCAACAATATGTATTAAATGCGGAGAGTGCCTGTCCAAATGTCCTCAACATATTGATATCCCGACTGAACTGGAGTCTGTAACTGCTTTGATAAAAGAGATTCGACAGCAATGATTTTTGTAGTAGAAGGAAAACATGATTATCAGAAGATAAAAGAAGTAATTCCCGATGCAAATATTATTATTACCAATGGCAGTGCTGTTTCAGAAGAAATCTTATTACAACTTGAGTTGTTGGCAAAGAAAAACGAAATAGTCTTAATATTAGACCCGGATTTTTCTGGTGAAAAAATTAGAAAGAAAATTGTTGAACATGTTCCAAATGCAAATCATATATACTTAAAAAAAACAGAATCGATAAGCAAAAACAAGAAGAAAATTGGGTTGGAACATGTTTCAAAAGAATATTTGCTGTCGGTCTTAAAACATATTCAAAAACCTGTCAACCAACTGAACATAACTTGTCAGGATTTGGTTGAACTGGGTTTAATCGGCAAAACCGATTCAGCAAAAATCAGAGAAAGAATTGGAAATGCGCTGCATATTGGATACGGAAACGGAAAACAGTTTTGCGCAAAATTGAATATGTTTAACATAACATTGGAGGAAGTGAAAGCATATCTATGATTGTCCAGAATACAAAACAGATCTTGCAAAAATATAAACAATTTGCCAAAAAATTATATGGACAAAATTTTTTGATTGACTCCAATGTTTTAAACAATATAATAACCTACAGCAAATTGTCCAAACAGACAGGGGTAATTGAAATAGGACCGGGGTTAGGAGCACTGACAGAATATTTGGCACTTGCAGCAAAAAAGGTTTTAGCTTACGAAATAGATCAGGATATGGTTTCAATCTTACAGGAAACTACAAGACAGTATGATAATATTGTTATTATAAATGAGGATATACTGCAGGCCGAATTGGAACAGGACATAGAAAAATATTGCAATGATTGTGCAGAAATTGTTGTTGTTTCCAATCTCCCTTATTATATTACAAGCCCCATATTGTTTCGTCTCTTAGAAATTGCGCAAATTAAAAAGTATATATTAATGGTTCAAAAAGAAGTAGGATATCGAATTGTCAGTAAACCAAAAACAAAAGAGTATGGATTGCTTTCTGTATGGATGCAATATAACAGTCAGTGTAGATTATTGAGTAATGTTTCAGCAAATTGCTTCTACCCTGCACCCAAAGTGGAAAGCGCATTGATAGAGGTTTTGGTTACAAAAAACGATTACGGATTAAAAAACGAGGTTAATTTCTTAAAATTTCTACAGGGAATCTTTTCTCAACGACGAAAAACCCTCTCGAACAATTTATTTACTTATTATGGTTTACAAAAAGAAAAAACCAAACAAATGTTTAATCAATTCGGCTGGAAAGAATTAGTTCGGGCAGAAGAGTTAAGCGTAAAAGAATTGATTGATTTATATCAGTTCCTTTTGGAAAGTGATGAAATTCATGATTAAAGAAAAAGCTTATGCTAAAATTAACCTGGGACTGCAAGTAGTCAGCAAAAGAGAAGATGGATATCACAATTTACAGACAGTTATGGTTCCGATAGACTTATATGACTCTCTCATAATGAGCCCATCCCCTCACTTTATATTAAGGTCGAACTGGGACTTGGGTCCGGAAGAGAACAATTTGGTTTTTCAGGTTTATTCATATATGAAAGAAAAATATAATAAAGCCGAAGAACTAAAAATATATATAAAAAAATCTATTCCGGTTGGCGCAGGGTTGGGTGGAGGAAGTGCGGATGCTGCCGCAACTATCAGAGGATTAAATAAATACTGGAAACTGAACTTAACTATTCATGAAATGGAAAATATCGCCTTTCATTTAGGCAGTGATATTCCATTTTGTATCCGAAATATTCAGGCAATAGCTACAGGCAGAGGAGAAAAACTTACCTTTTTGGATAGCATTCCCCCCTATTATATAGCATTAGTGATTCCTCCCTATTCTTCTTATACGAAGGAAGTATTCAATAATTTTGATATCATTAAAGAGAACAAAAGGTTTCAAGTTTTAATCGATTGCTTGACAAACTCGAAAAATGAGCTATTAAAAGAATCGTTATTTAATGATTTGGAAGCAAAAGTGAGAATGATGAAACAAGGAGAAAAACCTTCCATAACAGAAATAAAAACGCAATTGATTCAAAGTGGCTGCATAGCAAGTTCCATGTCGGGCAGTGGATCCAGTGTATACGGAATTTTCCTAAACAGAAAAAAGAAAAAGAAAATAAAACAAGATTTGACCATCGCATTTCCGGAATGTAAAACTCATATTATCAGAATTTTGAAGAAAAAGAAAAATACCTAGGGTTATTTTAAGAAAAGGTATTGAAATAATCATGAAACATGATATAATAGTATTAGCAAAAGTAGAAAGGTGGTTACTTAAATGAAAATTACAGATGTTCGAGTGCGCAAAATTGAAAATCAAAATCGTCTTAGAGGGGTAGCTTCAATTACTATCGATGATGCTTTTGTTGTTCATGAAATTCGAATTATTGAGGGAGCAAAAGGAATTTTTGTAGCAATGCCAAGTCGTAAAAACAAATTTGGTGTTTTCAAAGACCTAGCCCACCCAATTAATACCGAAACACGTGCTGAAGTGGAAAAAGCTGTTCTTGATGAATTCAATAAAGAAGAAGAACAAGAATAGGAAGCTTTTGAAATACCAAATTTTTTGGTATTTTTTTGCATGAAAAGAGAAGAGGTGAAATAATATGGAAATGAGTGCAATTATTCTTGCTGCAGGGAAAGGTACAAGAATGAAATCCGATATGCCCAAATGTGCCCACACAATTATTGATAAACCAATGTTGGAATATGTAATTGATTCATTGAAAGCATTAAAAATTCAAAACATCGTTGCAGTTGTGGGGTATGGAAAAGAAAAACTGATGGAAGCGGTTGGAGATAAAGTGCTGTATGCCATTCAAGAAGAACAATTGGGAACGGGACATGCAGTCATGCAGGCAAAATCGTTCCTTCAAGGCAAAGAAGGAATTACAATCATCGCAATTGGTGATATGCCTTTTATTAAAAAGGAGACACTTTATTCGCTCATCATAAATCATATGCAGGAAAGAGCAGATTTGACTGTTCTAACTGTAGATCATCCCCAACCATACGGATATGGAAGAATCTACCGAAACGATAAGAATCAGGTCGTAAGAATTATAGAAGAGAAGGACTGCACAAAAGAGCAGACCGATATCACAGAAATAAATGCTTCTGTATATGCTGTTGATAATAAATTGTTGTTTGACTCATTGGATTTAATTAAAAACGATAACACACAGAAAGAATATTATTTAACCGATATAGTAGATATTTTTATCCAAAAAGGATATCGCGTAAATGGTTATCGGGCAAACGATTACAAAGAACTTAGCGGTATAAACAACAAATTGCAATTGATGGAAATGGAATGCGATCTGCAAAAAAAGATAATTGAAAAGCATTTATTGAGTGGAGTTACTATTCACAGTCCGTATACGGTTGTCATTGGAAAAGATGTTATGATAGAATCCGGTGTTGTTATAAATGCAAACACCCAAATCATTGGGAAATCGGAAATTTATAAAGATGCTGTAATTGGACCCAATTCTATGATTAATAATAGTATAATAAAAGCAAGAGCTATAATTGAATCTTCCATTGTTGTTGATTCGGTTATTGAAGAAAACGAGACAATAACTCCGTTTTCCAATATAAGAAACAAAAAAATTCACTGATTGTGGATTTTTTGTTTTATATTTATATAATTGAAAATGGTTTCTTATATTGAAATAAAAGTCAATATCATGTATAATGATATTGTAAATAGGAGGGTATTAGAATGGCGATTGTGCATGGAGCAAAAGTCAAATTATTCGCGCTTTCATCAAATAAGGAATTAGGGAAAGAAATAGCGGATTTTATTGGGATTCCCTTATCTGAATGTGAAATTATTCACTTTGCAGATGGCGAATTAAATGTCAATATCAGTGAAACAGTAAGAGGACACGATGTTTTTGTTATTCAATCAACTTCTCAGCCAGTCAACGAACATTATATGGAACTGTTCATCGTAATTGATGCTTTAAAAAGAGCGTCAGCAAAAAATATAAATATTATTATGCCATATTATGGATATTCACGCCAAGATCGAAAAGCAATGTCAAGACAACCGATATCAGCAAAATTAGTTGCTGATTTGTTAACAAAAGCCGGAGCAAACCGAGTTATATCAATGGACCTTCATGCAGCCCAAATTCAAGGTTTTTTTGATATTCCTATTGATAATTTTGAAGCATTACCTATTTTAGTGCAATATTTTAAAGATAAAAATATTGAAGATATTGTCGTAGTATCACCGGATCATGGTGGAACGACAAGAGCAAGAAAGTTTGCTTTATATTTTAATGCTCCCATTGCCATTATTGATAAAAGACGACCAAAACCAAATGTATCAGAAGTTATGAATATAATAGGTGATGTAGAAGGTAGAAACGCAATTATAGTCGATGATATTGTTGATACTGCCGGAACCGTTACTGCTGCGGCAAGTGCATTAAAAAATGCAGGTGCAAAATCCGTTTATGTGACATGTAGTCATCCGGTTTTATCAGATCCGGCAGTAGAAAGAATACAAAATTCTCCTATAGAAGAATTGATAACAACCAATACCATTAAATTACCCGATTATAAACGCATACCAAAAGTTAAACAATTGACAGTAGCAAAAATCATAGGACAGGGTTTACTCAATATTATTGATGGAAAAGGAGTTAGCAGTTTATTTATTTACGATCCAAAAAACAGAATGTAAGTAAGAAAACTTATTTATAATGCGTTTATATCTGTTTAACAAAACTATTTACCACAGTACTCATACTGTGGGTTTTTTATATTACTTTTTTGAATTCTCCTTTGACAAAACGAAAAACCTCTAGTATAATATAAAAAGTTGTGCACTAAACCAGAAGGGCAAAAAACGAGCAATATAAGTGAAAAAAGAAGCATGTTTTTGTTGACAACGGATGGTAGATAGTG
>JAQUYJ010000139.1 GCA_028691905.1 Bacilli bacterium | reverse complement strand
GCCAATCGAAATTCACCATATACAACATCTGTTAGGGTAAATATAATATCATTTCCAGTAATTTGATTATAGAGTGGTGTAGCATCACCAAGAGAATTAAATTGAAAATTATCAACATATGAAGCGTAGTCTATTCTTTCTAAAGGTTCTGGTATTTTTTTCCAAACAGGATAAACGTTCATTTCTGAAGCGATATGATCCGTGCTTTTATCCCATCCCATAAATTCATATCCTTCTCTTGTCGGATCGGAAGGGAGAATGATATTTTCACCTGCTTCTACTTCTATCTGATAATATACTTCTTCTCCAACCCAGAAAGTAACTTCAAATAAAACAGGAATGATTTCTTCCATAATCGGATGAATCTGCATATCACTTTCAATAAATATAAATTCTTGATCCCATGCTTTAAATTCAAATCCGTCTTTAATGGGATTTAGAGGAGCAACAGCACTTTGGCCTTCTTTAACTTCCTGTGTTGATAGTACTTCTCCATATGCATCATAAAATACCACTTGATAACTTTTTTCTTCTTCAAGTGGAGGTTTGCATCCTCCCAATAATAAAAATGCCAATATAAATAAACCTATTTTTTTCTTCATTGCATGCTCTCTTTCCTGATATAGTATACCATATTAATCTTAAATAACAAATATAGATATGAAAAAAACCTACAACAGTAGGTTTTATAAAACAAAATACAGCCAAAGATTTATTTAATCTTCTGCAATAACCACTACCATATCTCCTGATTTAAATTGAATTTTCTCAGTTTTATTGGGATTGACAATTACTTTTGGAAAATGCGTTCCCTGATTGATAATATATCCAATGGCAATTTCATTTTTTTCGATGGCAGCATAATTGACAGTATAAAAATCAACTTCGTTTCCGAAATGAATATAATCTTCTATCGGCTTGACATAAATTTCTGATCCTTCATTGGAAAGCAATTCTTCAAAAGTATGAACCAATAACCTGTTTTCTGAAATCTGTGACAAGAGTTTGCTGGCGATAAGTTCACTGATAATGAAATCATCCGATTTTGCTAAATCGATTATTTCAGAATTTTTGACATCAGAAATTTCAGATATGATATCCAGATAGTCTCCTCTGATCTCCTCAATATCCCGTAAATGCAGTAATGTGAGCAGTGTCTGGGAATCCTTGTCATTATCATCCATGTTTTCATTGGCGAAAATGATTACCCGTTTACAATTCAAATCAAGAAAATCAGTCAATAGTGGTCTGGAATACGTTTCTCCCATGGTAATATCCACTTCAATATTTTCATTTTTTGCTGTAGCTTGTCTGATTGGTTCAATATAGTCTTCAGAATTAACCAGTATTTTTATCTTGGAACCTTTCACCAAATAATTGTTCAATTCATTCAATACTTCCAACATTTTCGAATTATAACCGATTATAGAAATAAATTCAACTTGAGCACTTGCCTGATGATCTTTATAATTAATAACCGCTTCATCGATGTGATATGGAATATTGTTTATTTCGATTTTATCATCATCTTCTGCAATGACAATGATTTCATCCTCTTTTGATACAACTGTATCGAAAGCCGGACGAATAACGGTTTGCCCGTCTTTAAGTAAACCTATTACAGAAGACGTTGGAAACAGCATAATGCATTCTCTAAACGTTTTACCAATTAACGACTCGTCTTTGAAGAAATAAAATTCATCCCCATAAAAATCGAGTAATTCATTATATACCTGTGACAAGCCAACCTGCAGGCATGTTTGGGCGATAATTCTTGTTATGGCTGATTTCAAATAGATAACTTCCAGTTTTTCTTTACCGATTTTTTTTGCTACGGAAATATTTTCCGGATCATCCATCAAAACAGAAATATGGCCTTTCTCTTTCTTGAAAAAGTCGGTATCAGATACCACCAACAGCGCTTTTATGGTGTTCAGGTCATTTTCTAAAATAATGACTGATTTTGCATTTTCAATATTACACATATCCAAATCATTTTTTTTATAAATAGAACCCGTCCTGCAAATGATTCGCGTATTATAATAATTATCAATCGCATCTTTTAATTCCCGATTCATTTCCACTGTATCTTTATTGCTTAAAATAACGATTACTGGTTTTTTAGCACTGCGATTGGCTTCCAATAATTCCTTTACTACGACAAATATATTATCACGCCATCCCAGAATTAAAGTGTGATTGCTTTCGATAACTTTTGACCGTCCTCTACTCAGGGCTTCCAACCGTGATTGGAAACCATTTAGAATAAAACTGATAAACAAACTGGTGATAAAAATCCCTACCAAGGTAGCCAATGTCATCATAACCATATGGAAAACAGAACCTTCTTCTCCGCTCAAATTACCGGCATCAAGTGTCTGCATAAAACTCTTCCATATCAGAAGCCCCAAGTGAAGCTCCGGATTGATTAAATACAGAATGAATCCAATTCCTGAAACGATGACAACCATTAGAATAAGTAAAGAAATAACTAACGCAACTGTTCCTTTTGCTAAAAATCGGTCAAAATGATATCTTAATTTTTCAAACAATCCTTTCATTGTATACAATTCCCCCATCGATTTTATTGTATCATAATGATAATTCTTTTACTATATCTTTTCCTTTATTTTTTCCATATTTTTATGGCTTGTACTACTGCTCCAATGGTGAATCCAAAAACAGTCAGCACTGATATAGATAGCACAAATTGATTTAACCAGACTACAGAAGAACTCCAGCCTATTGCTTCCAGTTCTGTTTGTAAATTGGGATTAATAAATTGTGGTTGATTAATTATAATCAAAAATAAAATCATGCTGATGAAGGAAATTCCAAAATGGATGAAAAATAATTTTTTGTTCCATTGTCTGTAAAACAATTTTGTCCATTCCCCAACCAGCCCTAAAATTAAAATTAGATTGATTGGAATAATCCACTGTTTTAACACGTCCAAATTAAATATGGTAATTTGAACTAATTCATCTCCAAATGAATATATG
>JAQUYJ010000138.1 GCA_028691905.1 Bacilli bacterium | reverse complement strand
TCTTCTTCTTGGGGTAGCATCAACTTGTGCTGCCTGATAGTATTGTTTATCAATACTTTGCATCCCCGATAGAAATACGAGAATTTTGAAAGCTAGTCCATTCCAAATAGTATAAATGGTCAATACAAACAAGCAAGTCAGATAAGTTGGGTTCTGCCCCATAATCGGACTCGTCCAGGGAACCGGATCCAATCCTATAGCCATTAATGCTGAATTGATCAACCCTGATCTTGCGGAAAACAAAACCGAGAAAACCAAACCCAAAGCAATAGTGTTTGTTACATAGGGTAAAAAATAAATAGTCTGTAACAGGGCTTGAAATCTTTTGATACTGTTCAGTGCGACGGAAATCAACAGGGCAATTATAACTGATAATGGAACAGATACAATTACCATAATTGAAGTATTCAATAAAGCACTTTTGAATGTGTCATCTTTGAACACGGTAATAAAATTGCCTATTCCAATTCCAATATATGTTCCGTTGATGGTTTCTCCAAAATGCTGAATCCATCCGTCAGCTGCCGGGGTGTCATACCATACACCAAAGGTATATCCCCGCATAAATGCCAACATAACCGTGTTTATAATGGGGTAGAATGTAAAAACGGCCATTAACAAGAGGGTAGGTGCCAAAGCCAATAAGGCTTTCCACTTATCGTTTTTATATTCCAACATTATTTTATCCTCGCGCCGGTCTCTTTGTTAAAGACAAAAATTTTATTGTAATCAAAATGGATTACTTGGTTGGGAGCAAGATTACGATCGGCAAAAACAATCGCCCGCAAAGGTTCCTGATATCCTTCCACCTGGAACAAGGCCATAGTATCACGGCCAATATGTTCCACTAAATCAATAACGCCTTTGATTTTTCCATTTTCTTTTGTTTCAAAAAATTCGGGGCGAATACCAATATAAACTTCTTGATTGTCTGCTTTTATTGATTCCAGTTCATATCCATTAATCATTTTCAATACATTGTTTTCGATTACACCTTCAATAATATTGATTGGCGGATTGCCCAGAAATTTCGCAACAAACATATTTTGTGGTTCATCGTATACATGTTGTGGTTTATCTTTTTGTTGTTCCAAACCAAAATTCATTACAACAATCTCATCGGAAATGCTCATTGCTTCTTCTTGGTCATGCGTTACGAAGATGGTGGTAATTCCTGTTTCTCTTTGAATACGTTTAATTTCTTCTCTTGTCTGAAGACGTAAACGGGCATCCAAATTTGATAATGGTTCATCCAATAATAAAACTCTTGGTTTTTTTACTAAAGCTCTGGCAATTGCAACCCGCTGCTGTTGTCCGCCTGATAATTGAGCGGGTTTACGCTCCATTAATTCTCCAATGTGGACCAATTCTGCCATTTCATGGGCACGCTGTAATGCTTCCTGCTTTGGTACATTTAAATTTTCCAATGGAAACATAATGTTTTGTAAAACAGTCATATGGGGATAGAGAGCATAGTTTTGGAACACCAGTCCAATTCCTCTCTTCTCCGGTGGCATAAAAGTAACGTCTTCTTCCCCGAAAAATATCTGTCCCGCTGTTGGTTTATGCAGTCCTGCTATCATGTATAAAGTGGTACTTTTGCCACATCCACTGGGGCCCAGCAATCCAATCAGCTTCCCTGCCGGAATGGTTACAGTAAAATCATCCACTGCCCTGGTTTCTTTTCCTGTTTTGTCAACAAATATTTTTGTTAGATTCTGCATTCTTACATCAACACTACTTAATTTTTTCGCATTCATTTGTTCCATTCTTCTGCTCCTTGTTTTTTATTTTCTACTATTATTATATCATATAAGGCAAAATAGATAAAGGAATTTTTACTTTCTCTTCTCTATATTTTTCTTTAAGAAAAGCAAAAAAACTGGATCACTCCAGTTTATCTTGCAAAGAAATACCACAGAGCGACAACAATGCCTAAGAGCAAAATTAGGACAAAGAAAAATTTGGGCGCTCTTTTCAAAAAGGTAATCAATCCAATTAAAACCACAATTACTAATAAAACGGTAATTGCAGCATAAACAACATAATATCCATTATCTAAAAAATCAAGTACTTTGTTCCACAACGGTTCAATAATAGCTTCAACTTGAGTATTTATTCCTTGGATAATTGCTTTAATACTCTCCATAATTTCCCCTCCATAAATGAGATACTACTATTATACTATAATTTTTTCTTCCCTTCAAGTGCTTTTTTCAAAGTTATTTCATCTGCATACTCAATATCTGCTCCAACAGGCAATCCATATCCTATTCGATAGACGGAAACCTCCATTTTTTCTACCATTTTTTGTATATAAAGTGAAGTCATCTCGCCGGGAATAGTAGAAGGTAGCGCTAAAATCACTTCTTTGATTTTTTCTTCTTCGATTCGTTTTAATAACGAAGACAGCTGAATATCCTCAGGTCCAATCCCATTTATGGGAGAAATCGTTCCCGCAAGAACATGATATTTTCCGTTAAAATGATTTAATTTTTCAAAGGCAATAACATCTTTGCTTTGTTCGACTACCAATAAGGAGGGTTCCCGTGTTTCGTCCAAACATATATCACAGATTTCTTGATCCGTAATCGTCCCGCATATGTGACATGTTTTTATTTTAGAAATGGCCTGATTAAGAGCCTGCGCAAACAGTCTTACTTTTTCTTTGTCAAGCTTTGTTATCGTAAACATTGCCAGGCGTTCTGCTGTCTTTGGACCAATCCCCGGATACATTTCAAAATATTGAACCAATTGATCGAATGATTCAGGATATTTCATAAACTAAAATAACCCACCCATATTTAATAGAGCACTGTATTTCTCCATCTTTTCTTTGGTTGTTTTATCTATTGTATGATAGGTTTGACGACAGGCAGAAACAATCATCTCTTCGAGCATTTCGATATCTTCTTTGCCTTCAATCATAAAATCAGAAGCAATATGAACTGCTTTCATTTCTTTTGTTCCTGCCATTTCAATGCTGACTACACCACCGGCAGTACCCGATAAAATGGTCTCTTCTAT
>JAQUYJ010000137.1 GCA_028691905.1 Bacilli bacterium | reverse complement strand
AATGACTTTTGATGTTCCGCCCTTCCTGTTATATTTTGGATTGCTGAGTGGAGCAACATTGGGGGGCAACCTAACACCGATTGGTGCATCGGCAAATATCACTTCAATCGGTATTTTACGCAAAGAAGGGTATGAAGTTACAATCGGTCAATTTATGAAAATCGGTGTTCCTTTTACCCTTGCTGCTGTAACAGTGGGCTATCTGTTGATCTGGTTCATCTGGGCATAAATACAGGCAAATCGTTTTGGCGATTTGCTTTTTCTATAGCGAAATCTTTTGATTTTTTGAAATATAAATGGTATAATATCTTGTAAACGTTTTCTCGATGGAACGAAGAAAACACAGAAAGGAAAAGAGTTTAAATGGACAAATTTGATTACATGGAACGTCATGGTTATGAACAGCTTATTTATTTCTATGACAAAACAACGGGTTTAAAAGGAATTACTTGTATTCACGACACCACATTGGGACCGGCACTGGGAGGAACCAGATTATGGAATTACGCCAATGAAGAAGAAGCAACGCTTGATGTACTGCGTTTAGCCAGAGGTATGACCTATAAAGCCGCTGCCGCGGGATTGAATTTAGGTGGAGGAAAAACAGTTTTGATCGGCGATGCCAATCAAGTTAAAAGTGAAGCTTATTTCCGGGCTTTGGGACGGTACGTTCAAAGCCTGAATGGACGCTACATTACAGCTGAAGATGTCAATACATCAACCAAAGACATGGATTATGTCAGTATGGAAACAGACTATGTAGTAGGGCTGGAAGGAAAATCAGGAAATCCATCTCCTTTAACTGCATTGGGTGCTTTTCATGGAATCCGTGCCAGTCTGCAGTTTGCATTTGGGGATAATGATATCTCCAAATATACTTTCGCTGTCCAGGGAGCCGGTCAGACCGGTTATTATTTAATAAATTATTTACTGGAAGCAAAAGCAAAAAAAGTTTATTTTTCTGAAATCAACCCGAAACATATAGAACGGATGAAAAAAGAACATCCGGAAGTTGAATTCGTCACACCGGATAAAATATTTGGAATGGAAGTCGATGTGCTGTCCCCATGTGCACTGGGAGCGGTTTTAAATGATGATACCATCCCCCAAATCAAAGCTAAAATTATCGCCGGAACTGCCAATAATGTTTTGGCGGATGAAGATAAGCATGGCAATATGATTAAAGACCGTGGCATTCTCTATGCTCCTGACTTTGTTATCAATGCCGGAGGCGTTATCAATGTGTACCATGAATTACACAATTACAACCGTGAAAAAGCTGTTCGTGATGTGGAAAAGATTTATGACCGTTTACTGGAAATCTTTGCGATAGCGCAAAAAGAAGGTATTCATCAGCAACAGGCCGCCAAAGTATTTGCCCGTAACCGCATTTCCACCATCAATAAGCTGCATGCCAATTATATCAAACGCTGAAATGAAACGGATTACTTTTATTACCGGTCATTATGGAAGCGGTAAATCAGAATGCAGTGCCAATTTGGCGATTCAAAAAAAAATTCCTTTTCTCGTCGATCTGGATATCGTCAATCCTTATTTCAGAACAAGGGAATTGGAAGAACTGTTTGCATCCCATCAAATTGAGACCGTTCATTCTTCGATTAAAAAAAGTATAGGCAGTGATCTTCCCTATATCGACCAAAAAGCATTTCTTCCTTTTTACAACAAAGAAATGACAGCGATTTATGATTTGGGAGGAGATGGCGTTGGAGCGATTCTTTTACGGCAGTTTGAAGAATGGATTACAGAAGATGTTGATCTTTTGTTATGTATCAATATTTACCGGGAAGAAACGGCAACCGTTGAAAAGATCATCCAAATGAAAAACCTGATTGAAGGCAAGGGTGGCATTCGGATTACCGGACTGATCAATAACAGCAATTTTTTACGTGACACAACAGAAGAAGACATCCTGCTTGGTCAAAAAATAGTGAAAGAAGTATCAGGGATGACGGGGTTACCGATTGTATATACCAGTTATTATCAGTCGATGACAATTCACCCTGAATATTATGAGGGTGAATTACTGCCTTTAGCGTTATATTTACGAAAAAAATGGTTATAAGGAGGAAAAATGGCAAAAGGAAAAATATATTTTGATTATGAACACTGTAAAGGATGCATGCTCTGTGTCCATTACTGTCCGACCAAAATATTGGAATTAGATAAAACAAGAATCAATAAACAGGGATATCCAACAATTACTGTGACGAATCCGGATAAGTGCATTGGCTGTGCTTTCTGTGCGATCATGTGTCCTGATTCTGTTATTACAGTGGAAAGGATTACAAATGGCTAAAAGTTTAAAAAAAGGCAATGAAGCGATTGCCCTGGCTGCCGTTTTGGGTGGATGTGAGGCTTTCTTCGGTTATCCGATTACCCCCCAGAATGAAGTTCCGGAATTTTTATCAAAATACATGATTGAACACGGTAAAGTGTTTGTTCAGGCCGAATCAGAAGTAGCAGCCATCAACATGGTTTATGGTGCAGCCGGAGCAGGAGTGCGGGTAATGACCAGCTCATCTTCGCCTGGGATTGCCCTCAAACAGGAAGGAATCAGTTATATAGCAGGTGCAGAACTGCCCTGTGTCATTGTCAATGTCATGCGGGGAGGACCGGGACTCGGTGGAATCCAACCTTCGCAGGCTGATTACAAACAGGTAACAAGGGGTGGAGGAAACGGGGATTATTATACCATTGCCTATGCACCTGAAAACCTGCAGGAAACGGTTGATATCATGAAAATGAGTTTTGAAGTAGCCGATTACTACCGTAATCCGGTGATGATTGCTGTGGACGGTTTAATCGGACAGATGATGGAGTCCGTTGATATGGACCGTCCCATCGCCAAAAGAAATCTGCAACCCAAAACCTGGGCAACAACCGGTCATCAAAAAAAGGAAGAACGGCATATTGTATCAAGTCTTTATTTGGATCCCCTGGTATTAAGCAAACATAATGAAAAATTGCATCAAAAATACATGCAAATTAAAGAAAATGAACAGTTGTATGAAAAAATTGATGTGGATGATGCAGAATATGTCATTGTT
>JAQUYJ010000015.1 GCA_028691905.1 Bacilli bacterium | reverse complement strand
CTGCGATTGCTACTTCTCCGTCTTCATAAAAGAAAGGCAAAGCAATGTCTTCATCCATAAAATAAGGGTAATCCACACTGATAATATACAAGTTATTGTCAATCAGACGACTTGCCAGGGTGTATCCGCTTAATTCAAAAGTTTTCACTTGCTCTAAAGTATTGATATCATAGACAACCACCTGAATGGCTGTGCTGTATCCACCCCAATAGGAAACTTCCCCGCCATCCAAATAATAACGGAAAAAGTGATGATATCCGATTGTGATAACGTAATCTTCGGTTAAGTACAATTCATTGAACTGATTGTAATAATAGGGCATATCTTCATCAACGGATTGAATTCTTTCATTTAAAACAAGACTCAAATCGCCGTTCATTCCCACTTCCACAACCCTGAAATAATCGCTTTCAATGGAATAGATACGTCTGCCGTCTGTTTTTACGATGTCTCCTTCATCAATACCTTCCACCTGGACATTTGTCTTTGTATAATCTGTGGTTCCTGCTTGGGATTCATCCATCGCAAAAACAGGTCCATCTGCAGTAGCCTTGCTTTCAAACCAACTGTAATAAAAAGGCTGTCTGTTGGATTCGTTCAATAAAGCTTCCAATTTTTCCTTGCTGTCTACGGTAAGCAAACCAAAGTCTTCCGGTAAAGCAAACAGCTGAAAAGACTGGCAGCCAGTCAATACAAAAATAAAAATAAAAATGGTTAATAACAAACCTCGTCGATATTTCATTATAATCCTCCTTCATCACCTATAATACGAATGAAACTGCATTTTTATTGGTAAAATAAAAAACTCATCTTGAGGAAGATGAGTTTACACATTTTAATGTTAAATGGATTGGATAACCATTACTTTTTTATTGTTGGTTGACAGGCTTGCTTCTTCTGCTATTATTTCATTGCTTAAACAAAGATTATCGTACATACCAAGTTCATGATCCTGTAAATCATATTTAAATCCCTTTAAAGAAATTGTCGTATTTGGGTCAATGGCAAAAAAGGAAATATAACGATAATTTGTTTTTTTGAATGTTGTACGTGAATTAACAATATAAATATAATTATGATTATCAATCACTTCAATTGGCAAATGCATATAGCGAACCAATAAATTCATTGTGGCACGGTAATGATCCAGTCTTCTTCCTGTTGCATTGTATATGATAATTTTTTCAATTCGCTTTTTCGCTGAATAATTGGTTTGAAATTCGGGTGAAAAAATATAATTCAAGGTTAATTCCAAATCGCTTTTATCTTTATTGGGAGGATACAGAATAATATTTTTGCTTTTTGCTTTTATTTCATTGAATTGTGCGCTGTCGAAATCACCGATTGCCAGATCTATCGGCAAACGGTTTTTTATTAATACTTTTGCTCCTCCATCCACACCAATCAGGTATTCACCTTCATCTTTTTGATACAGTTTACTAAAAGTATCATTGCTCGCACAAACAATTTTAACGATCATAATAAACTCAACTCCTTTATGACTTGAACACGATTTTCACTTTGAAAAATATAGGTTCCGGCAACAATAATCTCGCAACCATGTTCGACTGCAAGTTTGGCTGTTTCTTTATTCATTCCACCGTCTATTTCAATCAAGTAATGATAATTGTTTTCTTTCTTTTGCATAGCCAGGTAAGCAATTTTTTCCAAAGCAGAAGGCATAAATGCTTGACCGCCAAAACCAGGTTCAACTGACATCACCAAAATTAAATCCAATTGATCCAAATATGGTTTTAATGTTTCAATTGGTGTGTTGGGTTTTATCGAAATCCCTGCTTTTGCACCTAATGATTGAATCGATTGGATAGCTTCATCTATATTATCGCATGTTTCATAGTGAAATGTCAAATAGTCCGCACCGGCATCAATAAAACTTTTTGCATATTGCAAAGGATCTGCAATCATTAAATGAACATCAAATATCATATCGACTTCTTTTTTTAAATTTTTGTAAACCATCGGTCCTATTGTGATATTGGGAACAAAGTGACCATCCATAACATCAATATGTAAAAAGGGTGCAGTTTGTACAGATTGTACTTCTTTTAACAGCTCATTGAAATTGGCTGATAGAATGGAAGGTGCTACAAGTGCCATAAATTACCTCCTAATATTTCTTTTGATATTGAATTTCTTTTACAAATCCTAAATAGTTTTGATAACGGGACTTCAATATTTCTTTATTTTTCACTTTTTCTTTTACTGCACACCCTGGTTCTGCAAGGTGATAGCAACGGGGAAAGCGACATTTGCAAGCAAAAAATTCACGAAATGTATGGGACAGACTTGCAACATCCATTTTTAAATCCAAGATTCCAAATCCCGGTGTATCAGCAATCCATCCCCCAGCCACAGAAAGCAATTCAATGTGTCTGGTTGTATGTTTTCCTCTTCCCAACGCTTTGGAAATTTCACCTGTTTTTTGAGTGAACAAGGGATGAAGAGAATTGATTAAATGAGATTTTCCTACTCCACTTTGACCGGCAACGACACAGATCTGATCCTTTATTTCATCCAATAAAGGTTCTTCAGCCCCAGGCATAAGATATACCGGATATCCCAAATTTTGATAATAGGTTAAGACGGATTGATATAAAGATACATCTGTTTTATCTTTTTTTGTAAAAACCAAAACAATTTTTAAATTTTCCCATTCCACCAAACTGATTAACCGATCCAATAAGTTGAGGTTTAAATCCGGCTCAACCAATGATGTAATAATAAAGACTTTTGTCACATTACTGATAAACGGACGCTGTAAATCGCTTATCCGAGGTAGAATTTCTACAATAGTTTGGTTTTCAATTTCGACCAGATCACCGACTTTTGGCTTTTTTTCCTGGTGACGAAAAACGCCCAGAGGTTTACATACGATAGTCTGACCATTTATTAAGACATCATATACCCCACTGACTGCTTTAATGATCAATCCTGCCATTTTTGTGTCTCTCTTTTTATCCGAAGCTGACCACATGCAGCATCAATGTCATGCCCCTGTTCTTTACGCAAGGTTACACTGACATTATTTTTCATTAAATAGTCATAGAAAGCATCTGTTTTTTCCTGCAAACTTCTTCGCCATTCCGGTTTGGTTGAATTCATGGGGATTAAATTAACATAGCAATTTAGACCGCGAACCAATTTCACGAGATTGCCGGCATCTTCGAGGGAATCATTAATGGAATCCATTAAAATGTATTCAAATGTAATCCTGCGGTTTGTTTTTTCATAATAGAAACGAATCGCTGAAAATAATTCTTCCAGGGGATAGGCATGATTGATTGGCATATATTTGTTTCGCTGTTCATTGGTAGGAAAATGAAGGCTTATCGCCAAATTAATCTGCAGTGGCAATAATGCGAATTCCTTGATTTTAGGAACTATCCCACAAGTAGAAAGAGTAATATGCCTTGCTCCAATTTCCAACCCCTTATTGTCATTCATGATTTGGATAAAATCAATTACATTGTCGTAATTATCGAATGGTTCCCCAATCCCCATAATGACAATATGACTTACTCTTTTATTTTCTTCACGTAACCGTTCATCAATGGAAAGAACCTGCAGGACCATCTCATCAACTGTTAAATTGCGTTTGCGCTTGTTAATTCCACTGGCGCAAAAGGCACAACCCATGTTACATCCTACTTGTGTCGATATACAGACACTGTCCCCGTAATTAAAATGCATCAATACGGTTTCTATGAAATTTCCATCAGCCAGCCGAAAGAGAAACTTTTTGGTGCCATCAGCAGATTCCTGCCATGTTTCCACTTCCAACTGGTCAAACGAATATAATGCTTCCAGTTTTTCCTGGGACTTTTTTGCAACATTGGACATTTCTAAAAAGCTTCGCGCTTTTTTTCGGTAAATCCATTCAAAGATTTGGACAGAACGAAAAGGTTTTTCATCTTGGTTAATCAAATCTTGGCTTAATTTTTCTCTTGAAAAAGCAAATATACTTTTTTTCATACTCTCCTCATTTTACAGATATAGAATCCATCCGTATGGTACTCATAGGGAAGAATCGTTTTTTCAACTTCAATTTTGAATTCCGGGTGATTTTTTAAGAACAGACGAACTTGTTCTTCGTTCTCCTGTTTATTGATTGTACAGGTACTGATGACAAGAAAACCATTTTTCTTGACCAAATGATAACTGTTTTCAATAATTTCACGTTGCAATTGAATAATCTCTTGAATTGAATGTAAATTGATATGATATTTCAGATCCACTTTATGCCCCAAAACACCCAATCCACTGCAGGGAAGATCAGCCAGTACGTAATCAAAAGATTTTTCCTGAACATATTCCTTTACATTCCGGGCATCAACCAATTGCATATGCACATTCTTAACCCCTAAGCGATCAAAATTATGCTTCATTAACTTTAATTTATGTTCATGGATTTCGCAGGCAAAAATGGAACCTTTATTGTTCATCAAACCCGCCAAATGGGCAGCCTTTCCACCCGGCGCACTGCACAAATCCAAAATCGAGGCATCTTCTTCCGGTTGAAGAATTTCAGCTACCAATTGACTCGCCAGATCCTGAATCGTAATCTTCCCCAGTAAGAAAAGCGGGTGGTTCATCATTGGTTTTTCAACAAGTAAACCATTGGTAACCAAATCCGTATCCTGAAAAGTGATGTTTTGAAGGCGAAGACTGTTTATTACTTCTTCTTTGTTGGCTTTTAAGGTATTGATTCTAATACTCTGCTTGGGTTCTTTTGAAAAAGCTTTTAATATTTTTACTACCTGTTCGAAAGAATAATCTTTTAAAAAATAGGCAACCAGCCATTCCGGAAAACTATACTGAATACTTAATTGTTTTACTTCACTCAAATTATCCAACTTTCGAAGTGGAGTCCGTAAAAAATTTCTTAAAACCGCATTGACAAAGGAAGCTGTATAACGGTCTTTTAATGCTGCAATATCAACTGCTTCATTTACAACGGCATAGTCAGGAATATCCAAATATGCTATTTGAAAAACACTCATAATCAGTAATATTTTTACCCATGGTTTGGGATTTTTCTTTAAAAAAGGCTCTAAATAATAATCCAGTGTGATTTTATGATCGACGGTCCCCAAAACCAATTTCACAAATAAATTTTTATCTTCTTCTGATAACTCAAATTTATTGATGAATTCATTGATAGCAATATTGGAGTAAGCACCCTTTATAATAATTTTCAGAATTGCTTCAATCGCTAATTTTCTAACATTCATATAAGCGTTTCAAAAAGATTTCTACATCTTCATCAGCAAGATAAGTATCTCCCAAATTGCCATGTTTTCCGTCATCAAATGTATGGAAATCCGTTCCTCCCGTTAAAAATAAGTTGTATTGTTTGGCGATGTCGCGATAATATGCTTTTTTATCCGTATGATTCGGATAAATTCCCTCCACCCCGTCAAACGGGAATTGGAGTATTTCGTCGAGTCGATTTACTTTCAAGTTCATCGGATGAGCAAGGACAGCCAAGCCTTTTGCCTGTTTTACTAATTGAATACCTTCCTGGGTGGAAAGTTTAGATGAAGGGATATAAGCCGGACAATCATCACCAATCATTCGTGCAAAAACTTCTTTGGTTGAGGAAGCAAATCCCTGTTTCACTATCTCTTTCGCAATAGATCCCCTTGTTACGCTTTTCAATTGTTCGATAAAAGCTGGATTTAGGTCAATCGCAAAAATTTCTTTCAATTTTTCCAGCATCTTATATGCTCTGCCCTTTCGATTATGGATTTGATGATCCAATATGGGTTGCAGTGTTGCGGTGAAGGTATCTTCTTTAAAATAGGATAAAACGTGAATACTCTCTTTTTTATGGTAAGTTGACAGCTCCATACCGTAAATGACTGTTATGGGTTCCTTTGTTTTTTTGGCCAGTTTTACTCCCTCAAAGGTATCATGATCTGTAATACTCAAATAATCCAGATGATGGGAAACAGCCAATTGAATTAATTCATCGACTTGCAATTTGCCATCAGAATAGGTTGTATGGGTGTGGAGATCCGCTTTCATGTTTTATTCCTTTCTTATATTAACTATTTTTTTCGCCTGCTTCAATATGCATCATTAATATCAAATAGCGCATTTCCATTTTATGAAATGCATTCATAAAATCTATATTGGAAGCAATGCGGGAATCGGGGGTCATTTTTATCACAAACTTCAATTTATTATATAAGTCCACCCACTCTGTAAACGACAATGTAATAATAGCATCTGTTTTAACAAAATATTTCAGCGGATACATTTTTTCATACCGGTTGTTTTTTTGCTTTTTAAAATGCTCGACCATTAAATGAATCGTTTCAATTATTAAATTTCCGCTGTTATAAAAAATAAATTCTGCTGCTTCATGGAGATCCTTAAACTCTTTCAAAAAGTGCTGGATCAATGTAACCATATTTTCCAATTCAAGATTGGTTCGATTCATACAAACACTCAGTGTAGCAATTTTTAAGTGGTTGTAATAGCGTTGTCTCGCATCTTCTATTAAATTTCCTACCCCCTGCAGGATTAAAATCTGCTGATTTATCTGTTCTTCCAACTCTAGCATTACTGTATCTTCCATTGTCTCAAGCTCTGGTAATTGGGTATCCAATACCTTTTCCACTTCGGAAAGATGTATAAAATGACGATCAATTGCCTGCAGTTGGTTTTCCAAATCTTTTTTGGCGAGGAAAATAAATGAAAAGACTTTATTCACTAAATGAGCATTGGTCCATTTTTTAATTCCCTGCTGAAAGTGCTTAGCCTGTATTTGGATGCTTTTTATTCGCTCATCCCTTGAAACAGGATTCTTTTCAATTGGAATTGGTACTTTTTTTTCTTCACTTATCTGTTCGGGACTGTATTCCGCAATTTTAATTTCTTCTGTTTTTCGCTTTTTAAACAAGGACATATTTATTCTTCCTACCTTCTTTTATTATATCACATAAATGCTGTTTTGCGGAAAAAAATGCAAAAACAATCGCTTGCCAAAATAAAAACTCACCTTTTATTTAGATGGGGTGAGTCGATTATACCTGTAAAAATTGTTTGATTTTTTCGCTTCGTGAGGGATGGCGAAGTTTTCGCAGTGCCTTGGCTTCAATCTGACGAACGCGTTCCCTTGTTAAATTCATTGCCCGTCCTATTTCTTCCAATGTTCTGGCAATCCCGTCCTTCAATCCATATCGTAAATTGATTACCTGGTATTCTTTCGGGTTCAAATCCAATAACAAACGCTTTAATTCTTCATTGTATTCATAATTGACAATTTCTTCGTAAGGTGTTGGAGTAGTGGTATTGCTGACCAAATCCCCCAGACTTGTAGCATCTTCATCACCAACCGTCATATCCAATGATATTTTGTCATTTATGTACCCTTGAATTTCAATTACTCTTTCAACTTTTTCACCCATTTCGTCTGCGACTTCTTCGACGGTAGGCATCCTTCCATATTCAGCTTCCAGATTTTTCTCAATTCGCTTCATTTTACTGATATATGAAGAAATATGAATCGGTAACCGAACGGTTCGGGCTTGATTCTGAATTGCCCGCATCATGGATTTTCGGATCCAATTGCTGGCGTAGGTACTGAAGCGTACTCCTTTATCCGGTTCGAATTTATCGACCGCTTTCATTAAGCCCATATTTCCTTCTTGAATCAAATCTTCCTGAGCCAATCCTTTATTTCGGTATTTTGCTGACCACCAGACAACAAGCCGCAAATTACAGTTAATAAAATATTCTTTTGCAGCTTCCGCCCGTTCCACTACCATTTCATGGTAACTTCTCTCGTTTTCAGATAAATCCGTTTTTTCCAAAGTTATCTTTGACTGTACACCATCTTTTATTTCATTACCCAATTCAACTTCTTCTTCCATAGTTAGCAAGGGGAAGGTTTTAATATCCTGAATATAGGAGGTTAAAGAATCGTTACTTTTCGACAATTTGCTTAAATCATTATCTACTTCTACTTCATCCACCTTGTCTTCTTCAAGGGCTTCTTCGTGAGCGATTATTTCGACATTCTCTTCCTGCAATTTATTGATAATACGTCTTAATTCCGGACTTCCTTTATCAAAAAAGGGCAGTAATTCATCATAGACAATATAACCGTTTTCCATTGCTTTTAGTATCATATCATTCAAAGAACTATTCATGTTGCTCACCTCCTTTGCATAAGTGGATATTATATCTTGCCTACATTAATTATAACATAATTTTAATTATTTTTCCAAAGAAAAAGACATAAAAAACGTTATGCCTTTTTCTTTGTTTTTTTTCTTTTAGGGATGAAAAAACCAATTTACTTAATGTAATTGGTTTTTCAATTAAATTATTTTTTAAGATTATAAAATGATTTCAATCCGTTATAAACAGCTGTATCTCCTAATTCATCCTCAATTCGTAACAATTGATTGTATTTGGCGATGCGGTCTGTTCTACTCATGGAACCGGTTTTAATTTGTCCAGTATTTAAGGCTACAGCAATATCAGCAATGATTGTATCTTCTGTTTCACCGCTACGATGGGATACAACAGCTGTATATCCTGCTTTTTTAGCCATTTCAATCGCTTCAAATGTTTCAGTAAGGGTACCGATTTGGTTGACTTTAATCAAAATGGAATTTGCAACCTGATTATCGATACCTTTTCCCAAACGTTTGGTATTGGTGACAAACAAGTCGTCCCCGACCAATTGGATTTTCTTGCCTAATTTCTTTGTCAGATATTTCCAGCCATCCCAATCGTTTTCGTCCAATCCGTCTTCAATTGAAATTATCGGATATTTTTCAACCAATTCAGCATAGAAATCAGATAGTCCTTTTGAATCAAAAGTCTTTCCACCTTCTCCTGCCAATACATATACTTTCTTATCTTTATCGTAAAATTCGCTGGCAGCAACATCCATCGCTAAAAAGACATCTTTTCCGGGAACGTATCCGGCTTTCTCAATTGCCTTTAAAATGACAACGATTGCTTCTTCATTACTTCTTAAGTTCGGAGCGAATCCGCCTTCATCCCCAACAGCTGTATTTAAGCCCATATCATGTAAAACTTTTTTTAGGTTATGGAATACTTCAGCACCGATACGAAGGGCTTCTCGAAAAGTAGGAGCTCCTACGGGCATAATCATATATTCCTGAAAGTCTACATTATTATCAGCATGGCTTCCACCATTTAATATATTCATCATTGGAGTAGGCAATTCTTTCGCATTGAATCCACCTAAATAATTATATAAAGATAAACCGGATAAATCAGCAGCAGCTCTTGCTACAGCCATCGAAACACCCAATATCGCATTGGCACCCAGTTTTCCTTTATTATCTGTTCCATCCAAGGCAATCATTGTTTTGTCAATTCCAACCTGATCAAATACATTCATACCCATAATTTCAGGAGCAATTACTGCATTAACATTGTCAACGGCATTTAAAACACCTTTTCCCAAATAACGCTTTTTGTCTCCATCACGTAATTCCACTGCTTCATGTTCACCGGTTGAAGCTCCACTTGGTACCATTGCACGACCGAAGCCATCGCTTTCGGTGTACACTTCTACTTCAATAGTAGGATTACCACGTGAATCCAGTACTTCACGGGCGTAAATTTCTTTAATAAATGGCATATTTTTTCTCCTTTATTTAACCACATATGTGTTATTTTTCATTAATAAACTTGTTCCAGTCATTGCTGATGGCTGTTTCAAACCCAGACATTCCAGCATTGTCGGTGTAATATCACCCAAATTGCCA
Source organism: Bacilli bacterium (assembly GCA_028691905.1). Taxonomy (GTDB): domain Bacteria; phylum Bacillota_I; class Bacilli_A; order ML615J-28; family CAG-698; genus JAQVOS01. Next base: position 4,519 of record JAQUYJ010000015.1, on the reverse strand, counting down.
CCACTGCGTAATGATACTCCTTTTTTACAGAAGATAAAAGGCACAGGATTGGTGGAATGAGCAGAAAAAGGTCTTCCTTCTTCATCCAGCAATTTATCGGCATTGCCATGGTCTGCGGTAATAATCAGTGTTCCATCCACTGCTTTGACGTGTTGATAGATTTGTCCCATACAGGTATCAACCGTTTCAACTGCTTTTACGGTTGCTTTAAAATCACAGGTATGACCGACCATATCACAATTGGCAAAATTCAAGATAATGGTGTCAAATTCTTCGGAGTCGATTGCTTTAATTACTTGATCACATACTTCAAAAGCACTCATTTCTGGCTTCATATCATATGTTGCAACTTTGGGGGAAGGAATCAGGATTCGCGTTGCATTAGGTAAATCTCTTTCAATTCCGCCATCAAAGAAATAAGTAACATGGGCATACTTTTCTGTTTCTGCTATCCGCAGTTGTGTAAGACCTGCTTTACTGATAATTTCGCCATAGATATCTACCAATTCCTGGTTTTCAAAAGCAACCAATCCTTTTACATTTTCGCTGTAGAGCATCATTTGCACAAAAGTCAATCCGTTAAACTGTTTCCCGTTTTGGATTCCTGTTGCTTTCACGTTAGTAATGGCTGTTGACATTTCTATTGCCCGGTCAGGACGGAAATTGGCAAAAATGACACTGTCATTATCTTGAATACTGCTGTCGAGATTAACGATATAGGGAACGACAAATTCATCCGAAACACCATTGGCATAGGATTCATTCATTCCCTGGACCAGTTCTTTAACAGGTCCGCTATTATAAACAATGGCATCATATGCCAACTGAACACGGTTATAATTTTTATCCCGGTCCATTGCATAATATCTACCGCTTACAACACCGATTTTACTATTGCCCAATTCATTCATTTTTTCCTGCAATTGCAGTAAATAAGGAATAGCTGAGCGAGGCGGAACATCCCTGCCATCCAGAAAAGCATGAACAACAACTTCTTTTACACCACGTGCAATACTTCTTTCCAAAAGATAAAGGATATGTTCAATATGAGAATGAACTCCACCATCACTTACTAAACCCATGATGTGCAGTTTAGCATCTTTTTGAATGGCTTGTTCGATTGCTTCATTGATTGCCGGAACGGTATCCAGTGTTTTATTTCTTACAGCAATATTGACCCGCGTCAAGGATTGATAAACAACTCGTCCAGCGCCAATATTGAGATGTCCTACTTCACTGTTTCCCATTTGACCATCGGGCAGGCCGACATCTTCCCCACTGGCTCCAAGCAGTGTATTGGGGTAAGTTGCAAACAAATAGTCCAAATTGGGTTTTTTTGCTGCTTTTATTGCATTGCCTTCGATGCGGTCTGTTATTCCATACCCATCCATGATGGCAAGCATAACCAATTTCTTTTTCATAATACCTCCAAAAATTCCACTACTTATTATACAACATTTTCATTTCATTTTCAATAAAAAAGCGTATTCACTAAATGATTCGGATCTGATTGGGGATTTTTGGACTAAGTAACTGAAACTGTTTAAAGATTGGAATGATTGCAGTAAAAAATAAATATAAAATAATGACTTCAAATGGCAGTAAAATGATGTTTTTTATTAACCCGGAAACTAATTTTACCATATACACGGTTGATTCAGGAGTCATCATTTTTAACCATAATGCTCCCAATATGGCATTGACAAATATATTCACACAAAACTTTGCAAGAAAAATACGCAAGATTGTTATTTTGCTTCGATAAAAAAACAAAGCATAAATCAAAGCACCCAAAATTGATGACAGGGTATAACCCGGGAAAAATACCCCATTTGGCAACAACATGAACCCAATAATATCTGCAATGAAACCACCGGCAATCGCAACAGTTGGTCCAAACAAGAGTGCCAGTAAGCTCATCGGCACAAAACTGAAATAAATTTTTCTTTCAAACAATTCCAAGTGGAGTGTTTTTGAAAAAAAACTAAAGACAATAACCAAGGCAATGATAAATGAAGCAAAAACAATTTTTTTAAGTGACTTCCATTCCATTGCAGCCGTTTTCCAATAGGCTTTGGAAAAAGGATGAGAAAATAAAATTGATTCGTTTTCCATAAAAAAATAGACCTCCCTACAAAGAGATCCGCATACAGCGGACGCATCAGATTACCGCCACTTCAGTGTTCGTCCATACCCGACATCCCATGGTATGGCACTTAACGCAATCTAATTACTCTGTAATCTCCATTATACATGGTTTCCATCATTTGTCAAGGAAAGAAAAAAACGAATTGTTTCACAATTCGTTTATTTAAAGCGATTACGTAACCAGGAAGGTAATGCTTCCCCCGGTTTACGTTCCTGTTTCTTTTCAGCAGGAATCACTTCTACTTTTTCTTCATTGAATATTGGGGTTGCTTCTACTCGGGGTCGAGGTAGCGGAATTTCTTCCAGTGCTTCATCGTTGCTGTCGAAACCGGTTGCTATTACAGTGACAATTAATTCACCCTGTAAATCCACATTAAATCCAGTTCCCATTACTATATCAATGTCCGGAGAAGATGCATTGCGGATTTCGCTTGTAACATCATATACTTCCTGCATTGTGATATCAATGTCACTGGTGATAAATACAATTGCATCGGTAGCACCATTAATATCAATTTCAAGCAATGGACTGCGGATTGCTTTACGGGCAGCTTCAATCGCACGGTTGGGACCATTGGCAATCCCTATTCCCATTAATGCTGTTCCTTTATTGCGCATTACATTACGGACATCGGCAAAATCAACATTAATTAAACCGGGAATTGTAACGATTTCAGCGATTCCCTGAACCCCACGTCGCAGCACATTGTCCACTTCGCGGAAAGATTCAAGCATCGTCAGATTACGGTCAGCCATTGTTATTAATTTATCATTTGGAACAACAATCATTGTATCCACTAATGGTTTTAATTCAGACAAACCACGAACTGCCTGATTCATTCGTTTGCGTCCTTCAAAAGTGAAAGGTTTGGTTACGATACCGACAGTTAAACAGCCTAGTTCTTTTGCGATTTTTGCAACAATCGGTGATGCTCCTGTTCCAGTTCCGCCCCCCATACCAGCAGTAATAAAGACCATATCACTGCCGCGAAGAATTTCACGTATTTCGTCTTCTGATTCTTCAGCTACCTGGCGACCAATTTCCGGATCTGCTCCGGCTCCCAGTCCTTTTGTCAACTGTTTCCCAATTTGCAAGCGAATATCTGCTTTAGCAAGGCGCAATACCTGAGCATCCGTATTGATTACGATAAAATCAACGCCTTTTACATCGTTTTCAATCATTCTGTTTACGGCATTTCCACCGCCGCCACCAACACCAACAACCTTTAATACTGGCTTTTCACTGAATGCTTCTTGATTGTACATAGAAAATCCTCCTTGCAAATGTGAACTTCTTTCCTTATTATAGCATAAAGAAAAGAAAAAATAAATAGTTTTTCAATATTTTGTCGCAGTAGGTATTTTTTATCCGCTTTTTACTTTCTTTTTCTATTCTTCGCTGACAAATTTGGAAAACCGAATTTGAAAAACGGTATTATAGAAATCTATTTCATACAAAACACCCAAATAAGTAAAATAAAACTGCGTATTTTTTTCATATCCATTATGATAATCAATATAATAGTTACGAACCTGCTCCTGTTTTTCTTCCACTGTTTCAAGTGAACTGTCATAGATGAATGAGTACATATTGGGATCCAGATAAGTATCTTTTTCCATCATGTTTTCCACTTTCAATTGGGGACCGACTTGAAATTTAATTTTATTGGGAAGGGTCAAAAGCAATAATTTCTTTTCCTGATTGGAACTGTGTACCATAAAAGGATAATATAAATACATCGTAATGCTGCTCGTATAGCGCCATACATAATAGGTGACTTCCTGGCTGATAAAACGGCGGTAATTGATTGTCAGTTTTAAACCATTTTCCAAATTGAGATATGCTACTTCATCCACGACAGTACCATCATCAACAGCAAACTCCTGGGGAATAATCTTCCCGTTGCTGTCCTTTGTGTTGATTTTCGTATGGGTTTGATTTTCAGTAGCGATGATTTCATAGTCAACGCGACCTTCATGATCTGCCAATAATGCAGCAATTTCCTGGCTCAACAAAACATCATCGTTTGAAGCAAATACGGTATAAAAACTTTCCTGAACGTTGGCAATGGTATAAAATGTTCCCGTAAAGGTAAAATCAAATTGAGGAACGGAAGCATAGGGCATATATTGCGTATATTCTGTGTTTAAAAACAGGCTTACTTTATTTTGATTGGGGACAACTTCATTTTTAAAACACCCACTTAAAAAGGGGAGTCCCAATAAAAGAATCAGTATTATTAATTTTTTAAAAGTCTTTTTCATTGTCATACAATCCATATTCCTCGTATACTTGATTTTTATATTCCAAAAACCGATCTTCTGCTATAGCCAATCGAATCTGCTTGGTCAGGTCAATTAAAAATTGAAT
>JAQUYJ010000136.1 GCA_028691905.1 Bacilli bacterium | reverse complement strand
AGATCCCTATTTCCGCCGGGAACTGCATCACAAAATGACGTTTTCCCTGATGTATGCCTTCAATGAAAACTTTATTTTGCCGCTTTCCCATGACGAGGTGGTCCATGGGAAAAGATCGTTAATTGAAAAGATGCCCGGTGACTATGATATGCAATTTGCAAATCTCCGTGCTTATTACGGGTTTTTGATGACTCATCCCGGGAAAAAATTAACCTTTATGGGAACCGAATTCGCTCAGTTCATTGAGTGGAATGAAAATCAGGAACTGGACTGGTTTTTGTTGGACTACCCGAAACATCAGGTATTTCATCACTTCGTACGAACCATGAATCGCCTGTATAAACACGAAAAAGCTTTATGGGAATTGGATACAACCTGGCAGGGATTCAAGTGGATTGTAGTGGATGACGGCCATCATGATTTATTCGTTTATCAGCGTTTCAGCCAAACCAAACAGGAAATTTTAGTCATGATTAACTTTTCCGGTGTTGATATTCCTTCCTACACGCTTCCGCTGACCAAGGGAACCTATCAGCTGCTGCTTTCTAGCGATGATGCAGCATTCGGTGGCCAGGGAAGAAAGGTCGAAGAAACCAAAAAGCTGGATAAAACGGGATGGGAATGTTCTATTCCGGCATTATCCGTATTAATATATAAAAAAAGATAGAAAGGAAATTGGTTATGTTCAACAAAAAAGAATGTGTTGCGATGTTGCTTGCTGGGGGGCAGGGGAGCAGACTCTATGCTCTGACCAATAAAATTGCGAAACCGGCAGTACCGTTTGGTGCGAAGTACCGCATTATTGATTTTCCCCTATCCAACTGTATTAATTCCAATATTGATACCGTTGGTGTCCTTACCCAATATGAGCCGCTTTTACTAAACCGTTATATCGGCAATGGCCAGCCCTGGGATTTGGACCGTAATTTTGGAGGGGTACATATCTTGCCGCCCTATCAGGCCAAAAAGAAAAATGAGTGGTATAAGGGAACAGCCAATGCCATCTATCAAAACATTGATTTCATAAAAAGGTATCATCCTGAAGTGGTATTGATTCTTTCCGGAGACCACATATATAAAATGGATTACAGTGATATGATTCGTTTTCATCAGGAAAAGAAAGCCGATATCACAATTGCTGTATTGGAGGTTCCGCTTGCGGAAGCAAATCGGTTTGGAATCATGGATACCAATCAAGACGGTCGGATTGTTGATTTCGAAGAAAAACCGAGTAAACCGAAAAGCAATAAAGCGTCAATGGGAATCTATGTTTTCAACACAGAAGTACTGTTTCAGTACTTGACTGCAGATGAAATGGATCCCCAATCCCAAAACGATTTTGGGAAAAACATTATTCCTAAGATGCTTGCTGATCAAAAGGGACTCTATGCCTATCGTTTTCAGGGGTATTGGAAAGATGTGGGAACCATTTCCAGTTTACTGGAAGCCAATATGGATTTGTTGGGGGAAAATCCGGCATTTGACCTGGGTGATCCAAACTGGAAAATATATTCAAGAAATGATGCCTATCCTCCCCAGTTTGTCTGCTGTGAGGGAGTGATTCATAATTCATTGATTACGGACGGTTGTTTTATTGAAGGAACTGTAATCAATTCCGTGTTATCAAACAATGTTCACGTTAAAAAAGGTGCTGTTATTAAAGACAGTGTTATCTTCTCTGATACAGAGATTGGTGAAGAAGCCAGGATTAACCGTTCCATTATTGATGAAGAAGTCCGAATAGGAACCAAAGCTCAAATCGGTGAAGAACAATCAAATAAAATAGCAGTAATTGCTTCCGGAATTCATGTTGGGGATAAACAAATCGTTCCGGCAGGCGAAATTCTGGAAGAAGATTGTTAGGAGGGAACAATGGCTACACTTGGATTAATCTTTTCAAACATCCGTGACAAAGAAATATTTGAAGTAACACGGGAACGAACCATCGCATCCACACCCATCGGGGGAAGATACCGCCTGATTGATTTTGCTCTTTCCAATATGGTAAACAACGGCATTTCTCATATTGGTGTTGTTACCAAAAATAATTACCAGAGTTTAATGGACCATGTCGGTTCGGGAAAAGACTGGGATCTGGCCCGTAAAAGAGGGGGACTTGTCATTCTACCTCCCTATGGAATCAGTCAAAATGTGTACAACTCCCGTCTTGAAGCCCTCAAATCAATCAAACAGTTTATCAGTAAAGCAAACGAAGAATATGTTGTATTGACTGATTGCTATTATGTCTGTAACTTGGATTACAAACCGATTTTTAAGCAGCACTTTGCTACGAATGCTGATATTACCTGTGTTTACCGCAAAAAGAATGTTACAGCTGATGATTATATGCCGATTAATGTTTTTGAAGTGGATTCCGACAATACAATTACCGCTATGAACATTCATCAGGAATTTATCGGAGAAGCCAATGTTTCTGCCGATACATGGATTATGAAGCGGGAATTACTGGTTCATCTCGTTGAACAGGCAATAGAACATAACTGGAAGAGTTTTAACCGTGATATTTTGCGGGAAAACCTGCACCGCTTAAAAATTGGTGGATACCGGTTCAATGGGTATTTCGGCAGTCTTAGTTCAATGGATTCCTATTATCAAATCAATATGGATTTAAAGGAAGAAGCAATCCGAAATGAAATATTCTACCAGAAAGGGCGCAGTATTTATACGAAAGTCAGGGATTCTGCACCTACCAAATATGGATTTCACGCAAAAGTAGTCAACTCCATTATTGCTGATGGCTGCACCATTGACGGTTATGTAGAAAACTCTGTTCTTTTTCGGGGGACGCATGTCGCCCAGGGAGCAACCGTTAAAAACTCAATCCTGATGCAGTCAACTCAGGTCAAGGAAAATGCGGTGCTTGATTATGTTGTAACCGACAAAAACGTAAAAATAGTGGAAGTCAACGAATTGGTCGGACAAAAAGACAAAGTAATTTATATTAGAAAGGATGGCGTGGTGTGAAAGAAAAAACAATCTGTTTTGTTGTATCAGAATGTTTGGGGTTTGCGGAAACGGGTGGCCTGGCTGAGGTTGCCGGAAGCCTACCCAAAGCAATTCAGACAGTCAA
>JAQUYJ010000135.1 GCA_028691905.1 Bacilli bacterium | reverse complement strand
AAAGGAATCCTGCGTCATGTCTTGCTTCGGGTGAATAACAAACAAGAGTGGATGGTTGTCTTGGTTGTCACAGCAAAACTTACATATCTGAACAAACTTGTCAATAAAATAGTCGAACGATATCCCAAAGTCTGTTCTATTATTGAAAATATAAACAGCAAGGATACCAATGTTATTTTGGGACATCAGTCCTATGTTGTATATGGAAGTGAGTTTATTGAAGACGAATTAATGGGAGCGAAATTCCGCTTGTCCCATTATTCCTTCTTTCAGGTAAATGCAATCCAGACAGCTGTTTTATATCAAAAGGTCATTGATTTTTTGGCCTGTACAGAAAAAGATACGATTATAGATGCCTATTGCGGGGTTGGTACAATCAGTATCATTCTTGCTAAATTGGTGAAAAGAGTATTTGGGATTGAAGAAATACCGGCAGCGATTAAAGATGCGGAAATAAATGCTAGATTAAATAATGTTAATAACATAACATTTACCGAAGGCCTGGTTGAAAAAGAAATTCCATCCCTATTAAATAATGCGATTGATGCTATTGTTGTTGATCCGCCCCGTAAAGGCCTTGATCAGAAAGTAATCAGTTGCATGCTGGATACAAATATTCCCAAAATAGTTTATGTTTCGTGCAATGTAGCTACCCTTGCCCGTGATTTAGAAAAATTGCAAACAAAATATGAAATAAAGAAAACTGCCATGGTAGATATGTTTCCCCAAAGTAACAGTATGGAAACAGTGGTATTATTAGAGGTGAAAGAAAATGGAAAAATTAATAACACAATATCGTGATATGCAAAGAAAACTGAATGCTTTTCAGTATGCAATGTATGTCATTCATTGGGATTCTGCAACAGAAGCCCCAAAAGGATGTTTTGAAGAACGAAGCAAACAGATTGGTGTTTTAAGCGAAGAGGAATATAAGTTGAGTACCAGCAAAGAATATCTCGAAGCAGTGGACCAATTATTTGCTGGAAAAGATCAGTTGGATCCACTTTTACGCCATGAAATAATCCAGGCAAAGAAAAGAAATGACAAAATAACAAAAATACCAATGGATGAATTTGTCCAGTTTCAAATGCTGATGGCAAAGAGTCAGGAAATATGGGCTCAGGCCAAAATAAAAAAAGATTTCAGTTTGTTTGCTCCTACTTTAAAGGAAATAATCATTTTCTTACGAAAATATGTTCAATATTTACAGACAGAACAATTACAGGGATATGATATCCTCCTCGATGAATATGAACCGGGAATGGGGCAAAAAGAATATGATCAATTTTTCGGGCTCCTAAAAGAAAAATTAGTTCCTTTTGTTCGTAAAGTTCTTCAAATAAGCAACAAAAAAGTATATCCGTTTGCGAAGGAAATCTATCCCAAAGAACAGCAAAAACAAGTATGTGAATACATTCAAAAAGTTCTGGCCTATGATTTGAATCATGGGCTGATGAAAGAATCAGAACATCCATTTACATCCGGATATGGAACAAGTGATGTCCGTTTTACCGTTCATTATTTGGAAGATGATTTTAGTGCAGCTTTATTTTCAGCCATTCATGAACTGGGTCATGCCACCTATGAACAGCAGGCAAATCCGGCATTAAATGGAACAGGTTGTATGGGGGGAGCATCCATGGCTATGCATGAATCACAATCCCGTCTATATGAAAATGTAATTGGTCGCAGTTATGCTTTCTGGGAAACTCATTTTCCAACTTTAAAAGAAATGTTTAAAGAGCAAATGGCAGATACTACCCTGGATGATTTTTATCATTGGATTAATGAAGTGAAAGCATCGTATGTTCGCACAGAAGCGGATGAACTGACTTATCCAATTCACATCATGCTTCGTTATGATATTGAAAAGGAATTAATTAACGGAACGCTTTCGGTGGAGGATTTAGAACAAGTATGGAACAGTAAATTTGAAGAATATTTTGGTATTGCAGTCGACAGTATAGATCACGGCGTTCTGCAAGATATTCATTGGGCTGGAGGAATGGTCGGTTATTTTCCAACTTATGCTTTAGGATCGGCCCTTTCATCACAGATTTATTACCATATGTGTCAAGAATTACCGGTAGATGAAATTTTAAAAGAACCGACAACTGCGAAAATAAATAAATGGTTGCAGGAAAAAATTCATTGGTACGCTTCCTCTCTCTATCCAAAAGAAATTATTAAAAATGCATTTAATGAGGAATTCAACCCACAATATTATATTGATTATCTTATTGAAAAATATTCAAAACATTACAAAATCAAATAAGGAATGGAGTACTGCTGACAATGAAACAAGAACAAATATCTGTTTGGAATTATGAATTCAATGAAATAAAAAACTACTTATTAAAATATCTACCCGAATTGAAAATGGAACATATAGGATTTACTGCAATTCCAGCTCCTTATACGAAGGAAGTTATAGATATATTGTTGATTTTACCAAATATTAATGAATTACCATTTGTAAATGATGTATTGGCAATGTTGGAGTATGATTTCGTAGGGGAAACAGATATTCAAGGTCTGTACGAGACAAAACACCGCACTGCCATTCTTCCTCCTCATCAATTATGGATTGGGATTGAATCTTATCCCGGAAGGATACTTCCCGGCATGATTGTGCACCATCTATCAGAAAATGCTGAAAAATATGAACTGTTTAAAAAAATCAAAAACGATATAAAGCAAAAAAAAGATTTTTTTAAAGAGTTTGCAGCTTCTTTTTTTGCTAAACAAATAGTGAAACCGGATTTTAATAATAGTCTGATCAATCTTTCCAGTTCCATTGCTCATTTTTTTGGAGTGAAAAACAATTATTCCAGTTTACCGGTGGTGGATGAGTGGATAAAAGATTGTAAACATGTCATATTACTTGTTTTGGACGGAATGGGATCAGCCATTCTCGATAATCATTTATCTGCCGGAACATTCTTACGCGAACACCAAGTTCATACGATGACATCCATTTTCCCTCCGACAACTGCTGCAGCAACTACAGCTTTGATAAGTGGTTTATTGCCTGGGGAAAGCGGATGGGTTGGCTGGCAACAGTATTTTCACGAAGTAAAACAGCATCTCATTTTATTT
>JAQUYJ010000014.1 GCA_028691905.1 Bacilli bacterium | reverse complement strand
AGATATCATATTTGGTCCGAAAAATTTTGGCGTAATAAATCCGGAAGAAAAAGCAAAAGAAATAGCTGAGATAATGGGAATAACAACTTTATTGGAAAAAAGTCCTTTTAATATCAGTGGCGGGCAAATGAGAAAAGTTGCAATTGCTGGAATTTTAGCATCCGATCCGAATATTCTGGTTTTGGATGAACCAACTGCAGGTTTAGATCCACTGGCAAAAGAAGATCTTCTTCAGTTTTTAAAACAATTAAATGAGAAATATCATAAAACCATTATTATCATTACTCATGACATGGAAGTGGTAGCAAAATATGTGAAAAGAGTGCTGGTATTAAAAGGTGGAATTTTGATGTACGATGGACCTAAAACAGAAGTTTTTAAAAACGAAGATTTGATTTCAACCTGCCACCTTGATTATCCGGAAGTCATAAAAATTATGAAGTCTTTACAATCTAGATTGGGAATAGAACTGGATGTCTACCAGTATAATATCGCAGATGCAATGAAGGAATTGGAAAAAAAAGTAGGTGTGTATCATGAATGATAAAATCATTTTTGGTCAATACTATCACGCTACTTCCTGGTTACATCGTCTTGATCCGAGAACCAAATTAATCAGTTTGTTTTTAATGATGATTGCTACCTTCTTATTGGATGATTTAGTAACCCTTCTGATTTTATTTGGTTTTGTCGTATTGATTATATTTTCATCGCAAATACCAATTATTAAATTTCTTCAAAGTATGAAAATGATGGCCTTTTTACTTATTTTTACAATTTTCTTTCAAATTATCTTTACGAAATCAACATTGCCCCCTCTTTATACATTCAATTTTGATATGACAATTCTTAATTTGGGTATCATTATTGTTGTTTTAGTGTTATTTTTCTTATCAGGAAAATGGATTAAGAAATCCCGTTTATTATTGTTTTTGGCATTAATTATAGGATTGTTCGCTTTGCAGAATTTTGTTCATATTACCCCAAGCTTATTTACCTATCAAGTTGATGTTTATGAGAGTGGATTGGTATCTGCTTTGACCATATTATTCCGTATTATTACGTTGATCAGTTTATCAGCCCTTCTTACACTTACCACCAAACCGACAGATTTAAACAACGGATTGGAAAAAGTAAGCAGTCCGCTGCGATATTTGAAAATAAATGTCAGTATTCTTGCTATGATGATTTCAATAGCTCTTCGCTTTATTCCTACTCTTATCAATGAAGCCTATCGAATATTAAAAGCACAGGCTTCCCGTGGTGTGGATTTCAGAGAAGGCAAACTGAAAGAAAAAATAATGCAAATTATTTCATTGTTGATTCCTATGTTTGTCATTGCATATAAAAGAGCTGAGGATTTAGCAAATGCAATGGAAGCAAGAGGATATATACCTGGAGCGAAAAGAACAAGCATTAATGAATTAAAATATCATACTAAAGATGTCGTTACCTATGCAGTAACATTCGCTATTATAATTGGCATTATTGTATTGAAGGCTACCAATGCGATATAAATGTACAGTTGCATATGACGGCAGTGCGTATCACGGCTTTCAAATTCAGGAAAACAATCTATCAACTATTCAGGCGCAGATTGAACAGGTATTAAAAATAATTACGAAAGAAGATACAAGAATATATCCGGCCGGAAGAACGGATACAGGCGTTCACGCTTATGGTCAGGTCTTTCACTTCGATACTGTCATTGATATGAAAGAATGGAATATGAAAAATGCTATAAATTCCCGTCTGCCCAGGGATATTGCCATTCAAAAAGTGGAAAAAGTTGCAGATTCGTTTCACTCACGATATGATGCAAAAAGCAAAATATACCATTATTTGATTGATTTGGGTCCATATGACCCCCTGAAACAACAGTATCGTTATTATTATAACCACCACTTGGATATTATGCTCATGCGCGAAGCAGCTTCTTATTTAATAGGTGAACATGACTTTAAATCCTTTACCAAAAATCATCAAATAACCAATACTGTCCGTAACTTATTCCAATTGGATATCCTAAAAGAACAGAATTTGATTACATTTCGCTTTCATGGGGATGGTTTTCTCCATAACATGGTTAGAATTATTGTTGGAATGCTAATTGAAGTAGGAAGAAAAAAAATAAAACCGGAGGAAATGGAACACATTCTATCAGCTTTGAATCGAACAAAAGCACCCAAAATTGCACCTCCAAACGGCCTGTATTTAAGTGAAATCAGATATTAAAAAATCACAAGATGGATTTATCTTGTGATTTTTTAAATTTCCATTGTAATCTATTTTACCATTAACTTGAATAAAGTCTCAGGAAAAGAGTCAAAAGCGATTAGAATGGAAAAAAACATTATAAAAAGTCCTTTTAAATCTACTAAAACAATTTCAGTTTATAAAAACAGATTATTTAATTATTTTTTTACTTTTGTTGTTTGGCTTGAAAATTAAAACTAAAATTAGTATAACGATGTTTAGCAATACAATTACAGATCCTGTGGGTAAACCAAAGCAATAACTGACGATAAATCCTAAAAGTATGGACAATTCAGAAAAAATAATCGCTAAAAAAGTAGAACTTTTAAAGGAACGGCCAATTAATATTGAAGTGGCAACCGGAACAATCATTAGAGCTGAAATAAGCAAAACGCCAATAATTTCCATGAAAACAGATATAAAAAGGGCTAAAATAACAGTAATACCCAATTGTAACATCCTTACATTGATTCCGGAAATCCGCGCATACGTTTCATCAAAACACAGAGTAATGATAGGGTGATAAAAAAAGATAGAAAACAGGACAATTAGTGCAGAAACAAATAATATGGTGATCAAGTCACCCAATGTGACAGCATAAATACTACCAAATAAATAAGAAGTCGTTACATTAGAAGCATTTCCAGCGCTGAGCGCAATAAATATGCCTGAAATAGCTACACCGGCACTCATAATGACGGGCATGGACAGTTCTTTATAGTTTTTATAAAAATTACGCATAATTTCGATTAAAAAAGTGCCCAGAATAGAAAAGATTATTCCCAATCCAAGGGGAGAAAAGATATCAGCCAGGAGAGAGTCCTGCAGAAATTTGGATAAAAATACGCCAAGCGTTACACCGGCAAGAGAAAAATGGCTAAGGGTATCAGCAATGAAGGATAAACGTCTGATAACAACAACGGACCCAATCATCGGAGCCAAAATACCAATTAAAATACCTGCAATCAATCCGTATTGTATCATTTTTGTTTCAACTAAAGCACGAAAGAAATCACCCAATGTATCAACAAGAAAAATCATACTTGTTCACCCACTTTATAAAAAGTATAGTCCAATGTTTCATCTAATTCCAAAACATAATCAGATAATTTATTGACTAAGGCTTCATCATGCGTTACCAATATAATGGTAATGTCATGTTCCTTTAATTGGCGCAAGGTTACAATTAAACTTTCGATATTTGTCTGGTCTACTCCGGAAGTCGGTTCATCCAAAATAAGCAATTTCGGATGATTGAGCAATGCTCTTGCTATAAATATTCTTTGCAACTGTCCACCGCTTAGAGTATTGATATTATCATAGTAAAAACGATTTAAATCCAACGAATTAATAACAGATGCATAAAAAGAATCTCTTCTTTTTCGATAAGCTGCAGACAATACTTCTTTTACGGTAATTGGAAATTCATAATTGAAATCAACTTTTTGGGGGACATAACCAATTTTGAACATTTTTTTATAATCATTGATATCGATATCATCAAGATAAATTTGGTCCCGTCCGACTTTTAATAATCCAATGAGGCACTTTATCAGGGTTGATTTTCCACTTCCGTTTTTCCCGACAACAGATAAAAAGTCCCCATTTGCCAGGGAAAAATTAATTTTATTCAAAACAAATTTTTGCGTATAAGCAAAGGATAAATTTTTGACTAAAATTCTCATGGAACCACCTTTATAAAAACATTTTAGCATAAATCGATAGCTTTCACAAGGAAATTGTTTATTTTTTACTGATTTTATGATAAGATAGAAATAAGAAAAGGGACAGATTGGAGAAAGTGTTATGAAAGGATTATTTATTACATTCGAAGGTACAGAAGGAAGCGGAAAAACTACCATTATCGAACATCTATATCAACAATTAATAAAAGAAGGATATGCAGTTATGAAAACAAGAGAACCAGGAGGGAGTCTTATATCTGAGCAAATCCGACAAGTCATATTGGATGTAAACAACAAAGAAATGGATGCATTGACAGAAGCCTTGCTTTATGCTGCCAGCAGAAGACAGCATTTGAAAGAAGTAATCATTCCAAATTTGGAAAAAGGATACATCGTTCTTTGTGACCGTTATGTCGACAGCTCCTTGGCTTATCAGGGATATGCGAGAAAAATAGGTATTCCCAAAGTATATCAAATCAATAAATTTGCGACGGACGGTAAAATGCCTGATTTAACCTTCTACATTGATGTTGCTCCCAAAATTGGATTGCAACGCATTAAAAATAATCAACGAAACCAAAACAGACTGGATTTGGAAGAATTATCTTTTCACGAAAGAGTTTATAAAGGATATCAAAAAACAGCAAAAATGTTTTTTGATCGGTATCGAATAATCGCAGGCAATCGTCCTATTGAAGCCGTAATTCAGGATGTGATGGAAGAGATGACTGTCTTTTTGAGGAATCATCATGAGCTTTGATACAGTAAAGAAATATCAAAAAAATGTTATCAAACTCTTAGACAGCAGTTTTAAGAAAAATCGGCTTGTTCATACCTATCTGTTTGTTGGGTCCAAGGGGTCCCTTAAAAAAGAAGCAGCACTATATCTTGCAAGTCTTCTTTTATGTGAAACAAATGAAGCGTGTGGAGAATGTAAAGCATGTAAACAAATTCGAAAAGGAACGAATCCGAATGTTTTTTTAATTGCTCCGGAAACAGAATCAATAAAAAAGGAGCAAATACTGACACTGGAACACGAATTTTCGATGACATCATCCAGTAAACGGATTTTTATTATTGAACATATAGACAAGGCAACCATTGCCGGAGTGAATTCACTGCTTAAATTTTTGGAAGATGCAAATGAAAACTGTTATGGAATTTTATTGACGGAAAATATCAATGCGGTCATTCCCACCATTCGGTCCCGCAGTCAGATAGTCAATTTTTTACCAATCAGCAGAAACAATATTTTAGATGCTCTTTGGACTCGGGGAATACCCGGAGAATTATCGCAGGTTATTTCAACACTCACCAATGATTTGGATGAAGCACTGGAATTGGCAGCAAATGAAGTAATGCTTCGGATTATTGAACTGGTAAAATCGGTCGGAATGAGTATTGAAGAAGAAGAACAGGATCCGTATTTAGTTTATTTAACACAAAGTAAATTTCTGACAGAAGCGGCAAACAAAGAATATTATATTCATTTTCTTAATATTTTTATCAGTTTGCAACATGATAAAATGAAATGGTTACTGTACCAGAAAGAAGATATTGTTTTTGAAGAGTTGTTGGAGCAAAATCAAATTCAATTAACGATGGCACAGGAAATTCAAATTTTGGAAATCATTCTTTCTTTCAAAGCAAAAATAGGGTATAGTATTAATATGGAACTTTCCATACAGGCGATGATGATAGAAATAGTGAGGTGTGCAAATGGCTAAAGTAGTAGGAATAGGATTTAAAGAAGTAGGGAAAATATATTGGTTCAATCCCGATCCACTCCAGCTTCATGTCGGAGATAAAGTTGTTGTTGAAACAATAAGAGGATTGGAAATGGGACGCGTTGTTGAACAAGCCAAAGAAGTTCCTGATGACCAATTGGAACATGAATTAAAAAGTGTTTACCGTATTGCTACGGATAAAGATATAAAACAATACCAAGAAAATGAAGAAAAATCAAAATCAGCATTCATTAAAGCAAAAGAAATTATCCGAAACCATCAATTGGAAATGAAAACATTGGCCTGTGAATATACACTTGATGGGAGTAAATTATTAATCTATTACAATGCGGACGGTCGAGTTGACTTTCGGGAATTGGTAAAAGATCTGGCAAGTGAATTTCATGTTCGGATTGAACTGCGGCAAATAGGACCCCGTGAAGGAGCTAAAATGGTGGGGGGAATCGGTCCCTGTGGTCGGGAAGTGTGCTGTAAGACCCACTTAAGAGAATTTGACTTGGTTACCATGAAAATGGCGAAAGATCAGGGAATGGCTCTTTCCGCAACCAAGATTGCCGGCTTATGCGGTAAATTAATGTGCTGTATCGGATATGAATGCGAACTGTACAACGATGCGAAAAAGCGACTTCCCCAGGTTGGAGATGAAATTAGAACACCTACTTGTGCAAACTGTAAAGTTACTGCAGTTGATTACATTCGTGAAATCGTAAAAACAGATGCCATGAATGACAAATCAGCATTTGAATCCTGGCCTGCCAGTGATGTTGTTCGGCTCAAGGTATCAGAAAAACCACAAGAAGAAGAAATCGAAGTGGACGAAGATGGAATGGATTCATGAATTATTAGGATATGAACAGATAAAGATTATTCAAAACGACGAGATGTTCCGGTTTTCAGTAGATTCCATGCTTTTGGCTCATTTTGTAAGAACAACAAGAGATACCAAAAATATTATTGATTTAGGATGCGGGAATGCACCTATTCCGTTGTATTTAACGCTAAAAACACAAGCAAAAATCATTGGAGTGGAAATTCAGGAACCGGTAGCAGAATTGGCGAAAAGAAGCGTTGCATTGAATCATTTTGAAAATCAAATTGAAATTATTCATGCTGATATAAAAGATATATACAAAAGGGATTTTGCCAATCGTTTCGATATTGTTATTTCCAATCCACCGTATTTTAAGTGGAAGGAATCGAGTAAAATCAACAAAAATCAATTTTTAACGATTGCCCGTCACGAAGTGAAAATCAAGTTGGAAGAAATTATATCAGAAGCAAAAAAATTATTGGTTGATGGCGGACAGTTTTATTTAGTCCATCGGGCTGACCGATTGGATGAAATCGTACTGGCACTTCATTTGGAAAGATTTCAGATGAAAAGAATCCAATTTATATATCCAAAAACCAATGACAAAGAAGCACTGCTTGTTTTGATTGAAGCAAGAAAAAATAAAAAATCGGAATGTAAAGTAATAGAACCCTGTTATATCTATCAGGAAAATGGTGAATATACACAACAATTAAAAAAAATATTTCACTTTCCAAAACAAAATATAGAATAATATGTTATAATTAAAAAAAGGAGTGATAACGATGTTTCTTAGTTTATTATCCAAAGAAGAAAAAAATTATTTTATCGATCTCATCACTAAACTGGTGTCTGTGGACGGAGCGGTTAATGAAAACGAAATGCAAGTAATAAATCGATTGAAATATGAAATGGGTGAAGATGCCCAACGCTATCGTAAAAGCAACCTGAGTTTAGAAAAACTGATTGAATATTTTGCCGGTAAGACCAAATCCACAAAAAACTTGGTATTTATGAATCTTATCAGCGCTTCTTTATATGATGAATGGTACAGTGTCGAAGAACATTTTCTGATTGAAGAAGTTCAACAGGCGTTCGGATTATCGGATAAAAAGAAATCTGAACTGATGAAAATAGTTTATTCAGAACGTGATTTACGTGAACGAGCCAAAAGGATTATATCGGAATGATTTCCCAACAATCATATAGCAATCAAAAAGCAATCCTTTTCTTAGTCCCAACACCAATCGGTAATTTAGAAGATATGACTTATCGGGCTGTTCGAATACTACGAGAAGTGGATGCTATTTTTTGCGAAGACACAAGGGTGACTAAGGTTTTACTTAGTCACTTTACTATCCTTACCCCCTGTTACAGCTATCATTCGTTTAATGAAGAAAGCCGAAGCAAAGAACTGCTGGAATGGCTGCATTTGGGTAAAAAAATAGCATTGGTAAGTGATGCCGGACTGCCGGGGATTAGTGATCCGGGGTATTTGATTACATCACTTGCCATTCAGGAAGGGTACAGTGTCATTAGTTTGCCTGGTGCAAATGCTGCTCTGACCGCATTAATTGCCTCAGGACTACCCAGTGATCAATTTTGTTTTATCGGTTTTCTTGCAAGTAAAGCAAGTCAAAGGAAAAAGCAATTGCAGATGCTGCAGGATGTGGATAAAACGCTTCTTTTTTATGAAGCTCCCCATCGTTTACGTGGCTTTTTGGAAGATGCCTATGAGCTTTTAGGGGACCGAAAAACGGTAGTTGCACGGGAACTGACTAAAAAACATGAAGAATATATACGAGGAACACTTAGCGAACTTCTCAGTGGGGAGTGGCTAATCAAAGGAGAGATAGTCGTTATCATCGAAGGCGCAAAAGAAACCAAACAGCATCAGGAATTATTAACTCTTTCTCTTCTCGAACATTTTCAGTATTATCAAGCCAAGGGATTGGATGAAAAAGAAGCGATGAAAAAAGTGGCAACTGATCGGAAACAAAGTAAAAGTGAAATATATCATGAATTAAAAGTTAAAGGAAAAGTCTAGTCACTTTTCTTTTTTTATACAATAGATTTTGATAAAAAGCATCTATTAAAAAAAATAAAATCATGTTATAATACAATCAAGAGGTGAAAATTGTGGCCAGACAATGTATAAATTTAAATTATAATTGGTATTTTTGTGAGCAATTTGATGATAAACATATAAAAGATTATCTAAACACGTCATCATTTGAAAAAGTGGATTTACCACATAATGCCGTTGAAGTACCATACCATTATTTTGATGAGAAGAAAATTCAAGGCGAATTCACTTATAAAAAAGAGATTTTTATTGAAGAATCTTATCAAGGTAAAATACTTTCTTTAATTTTTGAAGGGGTAAGTGTCACTGCTCATTTATTCATCAATGATGAATTTGTCATGACCCATAAAGGAGCTTACACACCATTTACTGCCTGCATCAACGAATTTGTTCAGTACGGAGCTACAAATATGATTACCGTTGTGGTAGACAGCCACGAGAATGTCTTCATTCCTCCATTTGGGGGATTGGTTGATTATTTGGTATACAGCGGAATATACCGGGAAGTTCAGCTTGAGATAAAAGAGCCAAGTTTCATAGAAACTTTTTTTCTTCGCTCCTATCACCCCCTGCAATCCAACAGTATTCATATAGATGCTACTCTGTCAACCGATGAAGGGGTACTGCAGATTACTGTACTTGATCAAAAAATAGAAAAAATTAAAACACAGATGAGTATCCAGTCCAAAGATATGAAATGTAAAATTGATGTAATGGATAAAGTGCTTTGGGAGTTGGACCAGCCCTATTTGTACGAAGTAAAATTGCAACTGTTTCAGAATAACATACTAATGGATGAAGTAATCAGCTCTTTTGGATTCCGTGAAATCAAAACAGATGATCAAGGGATCATATTAAATGGGAAAAGAAGAAAATTACGGGGATTAAACCGCCATCAAAGTTATCCGTATGTCGGCTATGCGATGCCGAAAAGTGCCCAGGAAAAAGATGCTGTTATTTTAAAGAATGATCTGGGTGTTCAGATTGTTCGGACATCCCACTACCCACCATCCAAACATTTTATTCAGAAATGTGATGAAATCGGATTGTTGGTAATGGAAGAAATACCGGGATGGCAAACAATCGGCAATGCAGAATGGCAGGAATTAACAGTAAAAAATACAGAAGACATGATTTTACGAGACCGAAATCATCCCAGTATTATCATGTGGGGAGTTCGGATCAATGAATCAGCAGACAATCACGATTTATATGTGCAAACCAATGCAATTGCTCATCGCTTGGATGACAGCAGACCAACAGCAGGCGTCAGAAACATTGCGCACAGTGAATTTTTGGAAGATATTTACACATACAATGATTTTTCTTTTTCAGGGAAAAACAGACCCCTGGCAAAAAAGAATACCATAACAAAGAAAAAGCATCCCTATATAATCAGTGAATATAATGGCCATATGTTTCCATGCAAACGATTTGATGTGGAAGAATGGCGAATCGAGCATGCCTTACGACATCTGAAAGTGATTAATGTGATGCAGAAACCTAAAAACGGGATAGGTGGAGCAATTGGCTGGTGTTTATTTGACTATCAAACACATCAGGAATTTGGAAGCGGGGACCGAATATGCTATCATGGCGTATTGGATTTTTTCCGACATCCCAAGTTGGCTAGCTACGCTTATTCTTCCCAACAGGATGAACATGTTGTCCTGGAAGCATCTTCTTTGCTGCAGGCTGGAGATTATCCCGCAAGTAATCTGGAAAATGTAATCATTTTTACCAACTGCGAATATGTAAAATTATATAAAAATAACGATTGGATAGGTGATTATTATCCTGACAGGAAGCATTATCAATATTTAAATCACCCCCCGATTATCATAAACGATTTTATTGGTAACCTCCTCGAA
The DNA here is from genome assembly GCA_028691905.1 of Bacilli bacterium. Taxonomy (GTDB): domain Bacteria; phylum Bacillota_I; class Bacilli_A; order ML615J-28; family CAG-698; genus JAQVOS01. The sequence continues at coordinate 3,969 of JAQUYJ010000014.1, read as the reverse complement.
AAACAGGAGCACTTTACAAAAAGAGACTCCAGGATGACAAAAAAAGCAATAAATGATGCGAAAAAATTTGGCACAAGATTACCTTTCCTTTCCAAATTGCGGTTTCTTTATTTAATGATGAAATACCATCTGACTTATGAGCAGGGCTTGGATTTGTTTTATAAATACACTGTAGGAACCCATCAACCGATTTTTCGGATAGACGGATATCAAAAAAATGAAAAAGCAGCCAGTATAACCATGGGGGTAAGTCAAAACTTTTCTTATCATGTTGAGTTGGAAAGTCTTGTCCTTCGTCCACAGGAAACATATGATGTTACAAAAATTACTATTAAAAAAACAGATGAGTGGGGAAGGTTGCTTGTGTACGCATTTGAAGATGTTATGGTACAGGTGGAAGGAGCAATTGATTTAATTGGTCCAAATACAGTACCGTTAATCGGTGGAATTGGATCTTTCTGGATTAAAAGCAATACCCAGAAAGGATTGGGTAAAATAGAGATTAATTTACCGAATCAAATCATCATCGAAACCGTAGAGGTTAAATCATGAACGAAAAGATTGAATTGCTGGATGGTGAAAATGTATGGCAAACCAAAGAAGTATTGGGACTGCCGGCACTAAGAATGGCTGATGGACCCCATGGTTTACGAAAACAAATCGACAGTGGTGACCATTTGGGGATAGGGGGAAGTCAAAAAGCTACTGCTTTTCCGCCTGCCAGCTTACTTGGCTGTAGTTTTGATCCGCAGGTTGTGGCTAAAGTAGCTAGTGCTATTGCAAAGGAAGCAAAGGACCAGCAAGTTCACATTGTTTTGGGACCGGGAGTGAATATCAAAAGAACTCCGCTTTGTGGCCGAAATTTCGAATATTTTTCTGAAGATCCCATCTTAAGTGCCCAAATGGGAAAAGCATATGTCAAAGCCATGGAAAAACAGGGAATTGGCTGTTCAGTCAAACATTTTTGCTGTAATAATCAGGAAACTTATCGCTTTACACAGGACAGTATCGTCGATGAAAGAACAATGCATGAAATCTATTTGCGCTCTTTTCAGGCATGTATAGAAGAAAATCCGGCAACCGTAATGGTCAGTTATAACAAAGTAAACGGTGAATATGCGAGCGAATCAACTGCTTTGGGGAAAATACTTCGGAAAGATTGGGGATATACCGGTGTTGTTGTAAGTGATTGGGGTGCTGTCAGCAACCGCATTCGCTCCGTTAAAGCAATATGTGATTTGGAAATGCCTTCCAGTCACGGCTACCGTTCAAATATAATGAAGGAAGCAGTTAAGAATGATCCCGATTTGGAAGAAGCAATAGACCAATCAGCAGAACGGATTAAAAAATTGGTAAAAAAATACGCAAAAACAGCGCTAGACAAAGTAGACTATGATAATCATCATCAAATTGCACGGTTTGCTGCCCAGGAATCCATTGTCTTATTGAAAAATGAAGGGATGCTGCCCTTTCAAAAAGAGGAAGAAACAGCAGTCATCGGGGGATTTGCGGAATCTTTGCGATATCAAGGCGGTGGTTCTTCCCACATTAATCCTTACCGATTGGAGCAAATGAATACGATTCTTTCGGATTATTCCAAACACATCAGTTATGAAAAGGGGTATGATTCCAAAAGCAAGGAATTGGATGAATGTCTTGTGAAAAGGGCTTTGGAAAAAGCACAGAAAGTAAAAAAAATCTTATATTTAATGGGATTGCCTGATGAATATGAAACGGAAGGAGTAGACCGGACGACACTTGCTTTTCCTCCCAATCAATTGGCATTGCTGCATCAGTTGTTGGAAGTAAATCCCAATATTGTGGTGGTGGTTTTAAGCGGATCCGTTGTTGATTTAAGTTTTTGTTCCCAGATAAAAGGATTAATTATGGCCTATCTGCCCGGGCAGGCTGGAAGCAGATCTATTCTTGACATTGTATATGGAATGATCAATCCTTCAGGAAGATTAAGTGAAACATTTATAAAAGATGCAGCAGACTGCAATGTGAAATTAACAAGGGACAATCATGCTGTTTATTACGATGAATCCATTTTTGTCGGATACCGTTATTATCACAGTTTTCAAAAAGAAGTGGTTTATCCTTTTGGTTATGGTTTATCTTATACCGCCTTTACTTATCATGATCCTTCCTATCAACAGACCGATGATCAAGCTATCGTCAGTTTTTCAATCACAAATACGGGAAAAGTTTCCGGTAAAGAAGTGGTTCAGTTATACATAGACAATCCCGCTGCCAGTGTTCACCGTGCCAGAAGAGAATTAAAATATTTTCAAAAGATAACGCTTCAGCCCAATGAAACTAAAAAAGTGGAATTTAAAATAAAAAATACTGATTTTTCATTTTTTGATCAGCATGTTCATGATTGGGTAGTAATAAAAGGAGAGTATCGGATTGTTATTGCTAAAAACGTGAACGAAGAATGTTTTGGATTTTTATATAAAATTGCAGAATCCGATCCGCGGTTTCAAGAGCATGAACCTACCAGCTACCTTGATGAGAACTACAATCCAAGTGATTTCGCGAAATTAATTCCATTTCCACTTCCTCCAAAAACCATCAAGAAGAGAAGACCATACAGTCTTGATTCTACCTTGGAAGATATCAAGAATACAATAATCGGAAGAATATTGCTTATTTTTGCGAAAAAGGAAGCAAACAAGATGATTGCCAAAGAGGAAGGATGGATGCGATTGGTCATGGAAAAAACACTTTTGGAAACACCGATTCGCTCCCTGGCAATCATGAGTGGAGGAGTTCTGCCGGTTGAAACAGTCGAAGGATTAATAGATATAATCAATTTTCATTGGATAACAGGAATAAAAAAATTAAGAAAGAGGAAAAATAATGGATAAGCGGTGGTACAAGGAACAAGTAGTATACCAAATATATCCCCAAAGTTTTTGCGACAGCAATCAGGATGGGATTGGAGATTTAAAGGGAATTCAATCCAAGCTTGATTATATTCAAAATTTGGGTGCCCAGATTATTTGGCTATCACCGATATATTTATCTCCTCTTGATGATAATGGATATGATATAGCCGATTATTATCAAATCCATCCCCGATATGGGACAATGGCTGATTTTGATGATTTAGTGAGGGAAATCCACGGTCGGGGAATGAAACTTGTCATGGATTTGGTTGTAAATCACACTTCAGATGAACACCATTGGTTTCAGGAAGCTATAAAGGGAAAAGATAATTCGTATCACGATTATTATTTGTGGTTGGATAAACCAAATAACTGGATGAGCCTGTTTGGTGGAAAAGCATGTGAATATGTAGCAAGCTGTGATCAATACTATCTGCACCTGTTTTCCAAAAAACAACCGGACTTAAATTGGGAAAATCCAAAAGTACGGGAAGAAATCAAAAAAATGCTCCATTTTTGGTTAAACAAAGGAGTGGATGGCTTCCGATGTGATGTCATCAATTTGTTATCAAAGACGCCGGGTTTACCCAACGGAAAAGCATCCCCCATCCTGAGTGGACGGGAACACTATATGAATGGACCCCATATTCATCGTTATTTGGAAGAACTAAAAATGGAAGTTTGGAATCAATATGATTGTTTTACGGTAGGAGAATGTGTTTTTTTGACACCGGAACAGGCATTGACGTACATTGAAGATGAAAAAGAATTGAATATGGTATTTCAATTTCAACATATGGATGCGGACTGTTATTTTGTGAAATGGTTTTTGCGTAAATTCAGACCGATTCGTTTGAAAAAAGCATTGAGCAGATGGCAGGAAAAGATAAACGGGCGGGGATGGAACAGCTTATATTTTGAAAATCATGATCAACCGCGCAGTATATCCCGTTTTGGGAATGAGAATTATCGTTTTCATTCTGCCACTTTTTTAGCCACCTATTTATTTTGCCAGCAGGGAACACCTTTTATTTATCAGGGACAGGAAATTGGCATGAGTAACGCTGCCTTTCCT
>JAQUYJ010000013.1 GCA_028691905.1 Bacilli bacterium | reverse complement strand
CAAACAATCATTTAAACTGTCTTGGGAAGTGGCAATCAAAGCAATCGACTTAATTTTCTTCCCGGCTTTTCGATAAAATAAACTTTGCCATAATTTCAACAGGATGGAGGCACTTAAAATAATTACAATGATACTGAATTTTTCAATATTGATCGGTTGGGGATGAAGTATTTTATCAAGCGAAGTTTGGGCTAAAATTCCCCCTACTACGGTAATTAAAATGGAAACGATTAGCCCTCCAATATATTCAATTCGTTGATGACCATAAGGGTGTTCACGGTCTGGTGGCAGGATGGACAAACGAAAAGCGATAACGGTAATGATGGAAGATGCGCCATCCATTAAATTGTTGATTCCGTCAGCAACAATAGCGATACTTCCAATCAGAAATCCTGTAATCATTTTTGTTATAGCCAACAAAAAATTACTGGTTATCCCTACGACGCCACTTAATATGCCATATTTGTTACGAACCAGGGGGTTATCTGTATTCTGGTAATCTTTTATAAATAATTTGATTAGAATTTTAAACATATTTTTTTCCTCTGGTTCTATTTTACTATGATTGACAAAAATCTTCAAGTATAATTGTTGATAATAATAAAAATCCCATTTTTAAATAAATGGGATTTTTATTAACTCATACTTTGATACTTTCTTTTACAACAGCATTGTCTTCCAGTATCAATTCATCACTGTACTCAACCAGTTTTATAACAGAATTTGCTCCTACTGTAATCTTTGAGCCGCGAATAATATCTACTTCACTTTGATTTACTTCAACAGTAGTAGCTTCTATTAATTGCACTTGGTTTTTACGAGATTTTCTTCTTCCGAAGTACGATTTTGTTCCAATAAATATGTTTTCGCCATATACATTGGATAGTTTTGAATCAGTAGATTCGATATTAATTTCATCACTGTTTACTTCCCCCTTACAATTAATTTCTCCAGCGACTTTTAATGTTTCGCTGTTTAAATTTCCCAATATTTTTACTCCACCGCTTACAGCAAAGTATTCACTTTTCACATTTTTTTCAAAATGTGCAGATCCAGATAGCTTTATTTGTTTTGCTGTTACTTCTCCCAATGCTTTAAAAGCTCCTGATACACTAATTTCTTCAGCTGATAAATCGTTTGTTACTTTTCCGGCACCACTAATTTTAACATTTCTAAATTCGCCGCCGCCAAAAACATTTGCACCTGCAATTTTTACATCTTCTTTCATTTATTTCTCCTATATTTCTTTCGCTATCATGGAAGATACATCTTCAAAGCGATATTTTTTGTACACGTTAATTTTCTGATCAATAATGGTATTCAAATCGGTTATGAGCAGATAATACTCATTAATCTGAAGAATATAAGCAATACGATTTAAATCCTTAAGCACACTGAAATCATAGTCCAAGTACTCATCAAAATTCAGTTTGTCTTGATTAATGGAAAAGATGTATAAAAGGATAATATCATAAATAGTAAAAATTTCTTTTTTCATCGAGTATTTTTTCGCTATAAATGGATCGATTTCGTTTAAAGCAAGGACTTCTTTGATTGTAAAATTTCGTTCGCTTAAAATCGGATTCAGGAAATTTCTCAACTCTTCCAATTGATATTTGTCCTTTAGTTCCAGTATCGACTGAATACGAGGTAAGATGAGTTCTTTTTTAAAAAACGTTTCTTGCCCGGTCGCAACGGATTGTTTAATAAACCAATCATCTGGAATTAATCCTTCTCTCTTCCAACGATATAACTGGCCATAAGAAATATTCATTTCTTTTAACAAATCTTTCTTTGAAATCATATTTTCACCTCACATTGTTTTATACAATTATATTATAGCGTAACATTGTTTTATTGTCAAGTGTTTTTTAAAAATATTTTTATTTTTTTTTTAAAAAAACTCATTTTATTTAAAAATGAGTTTTAAAATCGATTAGTGCTATCTTTTGGCTTAAGGAAATCAAGTCATTCCACTCCGTGTCACTCAGAGTTTGCCGGATTTTTTTTTCAATTTCTTGATTTTTTTGTTGAATTTCTGTTGCAACCAGCATTCCTTTTTCTGTTAACCGATATTTTTTATTCCGAATTTTATCCGTCTCTTCTTCTACTACAAATTGCGTTTTTACTAGATTGGTAATCACTCTAGTCGTATTCGCCTTATCCACATTGATAAAATCAGACATCTGTTTCATAGTCAGCCCTATTTTATGGTGGTATAAAACCATAAAATACATGGTGTGTATTTTGCTTAAATCGTGTTTTGCTAAAACAATTGCTGCTGCTTCCTGCATGGCGATTTTTATTTTTTTAAAAAGGATAGGTAAAAAATCGAGTTGTGTTTTCATATTGCATGCTCTAATTTTTCAAATTGACTGTTATATAGATCTGCATAAAATCCATTGCTTGCAAGTAATGTTTCATGTGTACCGGTTTCAATAATATCACCCTCATTCATCACCAAAATCAGATCAGCATTTTTAATTGTTGAAAGACGATGAGCAATAACAAAACTGGTTCGCCCTTTCATCAGATTATCCATAGCTTTTTGAATCAAAATTTCGGTTCTCGTATCAACACTGGAAGTGGCTTCATCCAAAATCAACATTGGAGCATTTTCAATCATCGCTCTTGCTATCGTAAACAATTGCTTTTGTCCTGCTGATATGGATGTTTCTTCTTCCAGAATCATCTGATAACTATCGGGTAATGATTCGATAAAATGATCTACATTAGCCAATTTACAGGCGGCTTTTACTTGATCCAAGGTAATATTTTTTTGGCCGTATACTAAGTTATCAAAAATTGTTCCTTTAAATAACCAAGTATCCTGTAATACCATTCCAAATAAGCGATGTACATTTTCTCTTGAAAGATCTTTTATCGAAACACCATCAATTAGGATATCCCCTTCATCCAATTCATAAAATCGCATCAGTAAATTAACTATTGTCGTTTTTCCGGCACCAGTCGGACCTACAATTGCAATTTTCTGACCTTTTTTCACTTGCGCAGTGAAGTTTTTAATGACTATTTTTTCTTCATTATACCCAAAGCGGACATTTCTGAAATCAACATTTCCTTCAATTTGATTCAATGATGTAACTGGATTTTCCTTTGTCATTTCCGGTTCATTTAAGAATTCAAAAACCCGTTCTGCTGCAGCAACAACTGCTTGCATCGAAGATGCGGATTGTGCGATTTGGCCGAGTGGTTGATTGATACGCCGTACATAAATCAGCATACTTTGAATATCTCCTATCAAAAGTCCTCGTCTTAACGCCAAAATTCCTCCAAATACACAGATGGCAACATAACTTAAATTACTGATGAAATTAGTAATGGGTTGCATTAAACTGGAAAAAAACTGACTTTTCCAAGCACTCTTAGTCAATTCTTCGTTATGCATCAGAAAATCTTTTTTAAAATAGCCATGTGCATTAAAAGTTTTGATTACAGTTTGGCCGGAATATACCTCTTCAATATTACTGTTTATTAATCCTAGACTTTCCTGGTGTTTTTTAAAATATTTTTGAGAATTACGGATAATCAATCGCATCAATAAAGCACTGATAGGCACAGCAATGACCGCAACCAAAGTTAACTGCGGACTAATATCAATCATCATAACAAGAATACCGATTATCATTGTCACCGATGATATAAATTGACTCAGTGATTGATTTAAACTTTGTGACATGGTATCGACATCGTTGGTTACACGACTTAACACATCGCCATAACTATTATGATCAAAATATTTCAAAGGCAATCGGTTGATTTTTGTTGAAATATCGGTTCTTAGATTTTTTGAGATTTTTTGAGTAACAAAATTCATGATGAAACTTTGTAAACTGGAAAACAAAAGACTGAAACTGTATAAAAATACCATAGTAACGCCAATCCGGGTAATCGTTTCCAGTTTAATGTTTCTGTTTTCCATTACCGATAACTGAATTTCATTCGTCATTTTACCCAGTAATCTCGGTCCGATAATGTTGAAGACGGTTCCTATGATTGCAAATATCAATGCAATAATGATGATGGGAAGCGATGGTTTTAAGTGTTGAATTAACTGCTTAAAAGATTTCTTAAAATTTTTTGCTTTTTGGATTCCCACCATATGACCCGGACCTCCCGCCGGTCGCATTGGAGGAGCGTTTTTTTGTTTAGTTTGCATAATTTAATTCCTCCATTGATAATTGGGAAGTAGCCATTTCCTGATATACCCGGCAAGTTTTAAGTAATTCCTGATGGGTACCGATGCCGACAATTTCACCTTTCTCTAAAACGACAATCTTATCCGCATCCAATATTGTACCGATTCGACTGGCAACTATTAAATTTGTTGCTGATTTCGTTTCCTTCTTCAATGCTCTTCTTAAAACATAATCTGTTTTATAGTCGAGTGCTGAAAATGAATCATCAAAAATATATATTTCCGGTTTCCTTGCAATTGCCCGAGCAATACATAATCGTTGCTTTTGACCACCACTGACATTTTTTCCACTCTGTGCTATCTGATAGTCCAGTTTCTCATCTAATTTTTCAACAAATTCCATCGCCTGAGCAATTTCCAATGCTTTGTTTATCTCTTCTTCTGTAATTGTTTCCTGACCGAAACGAATATTGGATGTAATATCTCCTCGGAATAAAATACCTTGTTGGGGAACATAACCCAATAATTGATGGAGATCTTCTTGATTATAATCCCGAACGTCAATCCCGTCTACCAATACTTTTCCTTCCGTGACATCATAAAACCGAGGAACCAAATTGAGGAGTGTTGATTTTCCACTTCCTGTTGAACCGACAAATGCGATTGTTTCTCCCTGTTTCACTTGAAAAGATATATTATTTAAAACACAAGCTTCCGCCCGTGGATAACGAAACGATACATTTTCAAATACGATTGTTCCCTTTTCTGATCGTGATGCCATATCTACTGCACGAAGCGGATTTTTAACTTTAACACCAATATCGAGTACTTCCATAATTCTTTTACCTGAGACAGAAGCTCTCGGCATCATAATAAACATCATCGTTAAAAACATAAAGCTGATAACAATATGGGTGGCATATGTCGTAAATTCCATCAGCAGAGCAACCCCTTGGATTGGATTGTTACCAAGTGTTCCTTTGTTAATAAGAAATGCTCCAAACCATACAATCGCCAAGTTTACTCCACTCATAATAAGCTGCATACCCGGCATCATTAATCCCATTGCATATCCTACATGTAAATTGGTTTTTGTTAAATCATGATTTGCTTTTTCAAATTTATGCTGTTCAAATTCTTCAGCATTGTAAGCTCGAACCACCCTAATCCCTGTTAAATTTTCTCTTGTAACCAAATTTAATTGATCTATTTGCTTTTGAATCATTTTAAATTTAGGCAAAGCAAAAACAAATATTGAACCAATCAGAAAGATGATACCAAAAATACCGATACCAACAATAAAACTCATTTCTGAACTAATACCCCATATCTTTATAATAGCTTTGGTTGCCATAATAGGAGCAGTTATAGCCATTCTTAAAGCTATGATGATGACCATTTGAACTTGTTGAACATCGTTTGTTGAACGGGTAATAAGGGAAGATGTAGAAAATTTTTCCATTTCTTCCATAGAAAAGGAGTTGACTTTTTCATACATAGCTCTTCTTACTTCTTTAGCTGTGGCAGCACCAATTCTGGTAGCAATAAAACTTGCAACAACTGTGGCACTGATACTGACGAAGCTAATTCCCGTCATCTTTAAACCTTCCAATAAAATATTAGACGTTTGATCGATTCCACTGGAATAATTAATACCGATATAATTGATAATTTTGTTCATATATTCGGGCAATAGTAAATCCAAACTTACTTGCAAATAAATAAAACCCACAATTATTAATATTAATATCCAGTACCACCATTTAAAATAACGTATTATTTTTATCATACATGCTCCTTTAAGTTGAGTTATCAACTTAATATATTATATCTATGGCTCTTTATATTGTCAACAGAAAAATAAAAAACCTTCTTCTCGAAGGTTTTATTTTACTGTTTTTTCTACAAATTCCACAATGTCGCTGACTTTATGAATTTTTTGGGCAGCTTCATCATTTACACTAATATTGAATTCATCTTCAATGGCCATTATTAATTCAACAGCATCTAGAGAATCAGCTCCCAGATCTTCAGACAAACGTGCTTCCATCGTGATTTTATTTTCATCGATACCCAATTCATTCGCAATAATTGCTTTTACTTTTTCAAACATTTTTTTTCCTCCTGTAAGCCAAATTGATTATCCGATAGAAGAAAGTCAATTTGATATCTTTTATCATATCGCATTTTCTACTTATTGTCAAGTTATTTTTTTGGAACGACAAAGCGAACCATTTTAGGATGAACTTGCATACGCATTTTTGCTGATTGGCTTACCTCACCATCTATACAATAGATAACCCCATTTGGAGCTTCAATATCCAATGTTTTCCCCTGCAGATAAGTAATATATTTGGAGATTCTTTTATCATCCAAATGTTGGCCTCTTTTATATTTACCGATCATTGAGACAAATTGAAAACGAGACATCGTTCGAACGATATTAATATCCAATAAGCCATCATCATATTTTGCTAAGGGTGCACAGTAATACCCTCCACCATAGCACATCCCATTTGCTACTGCACATAGAAGAAGTTTCCCATTGTGCATTACTTTTCCATCTACAGTAATTTTACATTCATGTTTGGTTTTAAAAAGCAGACTGTAGAAAACAGCCAAATTATAGGCTGTTTTACCTTTAACCCGCCATTTAGTTTTGAATTTAACCATATTGTCAGCAACAACCGCATCGAATCCAAAATTACATATATTAATTGTATACCGATCATTTACTTGAAAGACATCAACTAATTGATCCTTTCCTAAAATCAGATTATTCAGATTAAGAAAATCCTCATGTGTACCAAAATTCTTAATGAAATCATTCCCTGACCCAATCGGATAACAGGCAATACTGGCATTAGAAAAATCGATTAAGCCGTTCACTACTTCATTTAATGTTCCATCTCCACCACAGGCATAAAAGCGTAATGCTCCATCATGGGTTTGACAATAATCTTTCGTAAACTCCAACGCATCATTTATTCCTTTTGTGACATAAATTTCATAATCAATTTTATCCACAAATTTTTTCAGTTGGGATTGAATATATTCAGTCATATCTTTCTGACCGGCTTTGGGATTGATAACAAAAATGTGTTTCATGCTTTTTCCTCACTTATCGATGATATTTTATTTTTAGCAAATAAGAAGAAATCCAAATTCAAATAATTAGCAACCATTAAAGGTAAATGTCCAATCAATTGATACATTTTGTCTACGATTATTTTTGCGGCTATCAGATGTTTATCGACAGTAATCCATTTAAAGATTTCCAAAAATACTTTTTTTTGCTCATCTTTAAGTATATTCCAAATTTTGTTAATTTTCAAGGGAAAACTTTCTAAATGGGACAAATAATAATAAAGAGTTATATATTGATTCATCATCTTTTGAACCAGGTACAGGCAGTTAAGGGAATTTTCTCGCATTAATGCTGCATAATAATCCAATGCAATGAATGAAAATCGATGAATCAGCTCAGTAATATCATCAGCTTTTAATTTTTTTAATCCCTCTGAAACTAAATTCTTTGGATTATAAATAATTAATTTATTATCTGAATCCTGTTCATCCTTTGTCAATAGCTGAAGAACCAATATTAATCCATTCTCATAGACACATTCAATTTTATTGTTTTTATGCTCTATAAAAAGAATAGCATTGTATTTTTCAAAAATATTTTCTTTGCTTTTCAAGATAGTTTGTTTTATAGAATCTGAAGTTAGACATGTCATCTCAACTTTTGTATATTCATCTTCGTCTTTTTCTCCAAAATCCCCCTTTAAATAACAGGCATCTATTGCGTATTCTGTTATTAATACTTCAAGGATTGTATTGATTGCATCATATTGAATCATTTCATTATCTCCTGTTTTTGAAGAAAAAGCACTTTTCTAAGTGCTTTTTACCTATTTTATTGATGAGGATTAATCATACTCAATTCTAATCGACCTTTTGCTATATCAACAGATACAACCCACACTTTGACGATTTGTCCTACGCTTACAGCGTCAAGGGGATGTTTAATAAATCCTTTTTTAATTTTTGAAATATGAACCAATCCATCTTCTTTCACACCACAATCGACAAAAACACCAAAATCAACTACATTGCGAACGGTTCCCTGCAATTCCATTCCGGGGAGCAAATCTTCCAGGTGAAGGGCATCGCTTCTTAATAATGGTTTTTCAAAATCATCACGTGGATCGCGTAGGGGAGCGATAAATGCATCGAGTATGTCATTGAAGGTGTATTCACCAATTTCCAAATCCTTTTTTAATTCCTTACGATTGGCTTTCTTGATTGCATCCACCAATTCTTTTGTTCCTATATCATCTTTTGTGAATCCTAATTTTTCCAGAATTTTCTCGGCAACAGCATAACTCTCAGGATGAATTGCAGTCATATCCAGTTTTTCCAAACCATTGGGAATTCGTAAAAAGCCAATTGCCTGTTCCAATGTTTTTTCACCAATCCCTTTAATGGTTTTAATTTGTTCACGACTATTGAATTCACCATTTTCATCACGGTGTTTGACGATACTTTTTGCTGTTTTTGCATTCAGCCCGGATACTCTTTGCAATAGCGATGCGGATGCACTGTTTACATTAACACCAACACTATTAACCGCAGTTTCCACCACAAAGTCAAGCGATTCTGAAAGTTTTGCCTGTGTAACATCATATTGATATTGACCTACACCAATTGATTTTGGATCAATTTTTACCAATTCAGATAGTGGATCCTGTAGACGTCTGGCAATCGAAATAGCACTTCTTTCCTCTACTTCATAATCAGGAAACTCTTCCTTCGCTAAATTGCTTGCTGAGTAAATGGAAGCACCGGCTTCATTGACAATAATATAATTGACATTACGGTTAAATTCTTTCAAAGTTTGAGCGACAAAAGCTTCTGTTTCCCTGCTGGCGGTACCATTGCCCATTGCAACAATTTCAACTTGATGCTTATCAATTAAGTACATCATTGTTTCCTTTGCTTTCTGAACACGTTCAGCCGGTACATTTTCTTCTTTATTTTTTTGATGAGGATACATCACTGTTTTTTCTAATACTTTTCCCGTTGCATCCACTACAGCCATTTTACAGCCTGTACGGTAAGCCGGGTCGATTCCTAAAACAACTTTCCCTTTCATCGGTGGTGTTAACAAATAATTATGTAAGTTTTCTGCAAAGACATGAATTGCCTGATCTTCTGCTTTTTCTTTTAGATCAGCACGGATTTCGCGTTCAATCGAAGATTTTATCAGCCTTTTATACGCGTCTTCAATTGCCATTTTTACATATCCTTCTGTAATTGATTGAACTTCCGGAATGATATGGCGTTCTAAAAACCGCAATACTTTTTCAATATCTTCTTTAATAAAAACCCGTAATACTTTTTCTGATTCACCTCGATTAATGGCAAGAATACGATGTGGTTTTATTTCAGAAATAAGTTCTTCATAAGAATAGTACATTTCATATACTTTTTTCTCGTCTGTGCTGGCATCTTTTACTTCGGTTGCAAGACTGGCTTTTCGTTCGAAAAATCCTCGAATCCATTTTCGATATTTCGCTTCATCACTGACTGTCTCCGCAATAATATCCATCGCTCCTTGGAGTGCTTCTTTGGTATTTTTAACTGCCAACCCTTCTTTTTCGATCTCTTCTGTTATCTCTTTTGTAACATATAATAAAGCTTCTTCTTCCACATTACCTTCCAAAGGAAAACTCAGTAAATATTCTGCCAATCCGTCCAAGCCTTTTCGCTTTGCTTCGGTTGCTCTTGTTTTCTTTTTTTCTTTGTAAGGGCGATAAATATCTTCCAATTCAGATAATTTGTTTGATTGAATAATTTCCTTTTTTAATTCTTCAGTCAATTTACCTTTTTCTTCAATCAAACGCATAATGTCTTCTTTGCGTTCTGCTAATTTTTGACCATATTCCCATTCTTGGTAGATTGCTCTAATTTGAACTTCATTTAAATTTCCAGTTGCTTCTTTACGATATCGGGCAATGAATGGAACCGTTCCACCATCCGCGATTAATTGTAAAACAGCTTTAATTTGGGAAATTTTAACGTTTTGTTCCTGTTCAATCTGTTTGAGTAATTGATCATTGATATAATTGTTTTCTACCATAAGTCCTCCTAAGTTGATATTCTATATTATATCATATTTTGGTCTATTCTCCAATAGAAAGTTTATATTTTTAAGTCTCCGTCTTTAATCAATTGTTTTTTTCGGAAGATGATATCAACTATTAATACTAAGATTGCCGGTAAGACAATCATTAATAAAATCACACTCAACCACCCATTCAGGGAGTATTCCATCGTTGAAAGGGTAAAAATCGGACCAACCAAACCGGAAGTTCCCATTCCTGCTCCAAATTCGGAACAATTGGTATGAAATACCAACGTTGCAACCGGGCCTAAAATCGCACTGACCACAATTGTAGGTACCCAAATAATCGGTTTCCGCAGTATGTTTTTAAACTGCAGCATACTTGTTCCAAACGCAACTGACAAGACAGTACCAATATTATTGTCTTTTCTTGACATAATGGCAAAACCAATCATCTGGACACTGCAGCCTACAACTGCTGCTCCTCCGGCAATTCCATTCAATGTGATCATTAATGCAATTGCTGCTGAAGATATAGGAGCAGTCAGAGCCATTCCCATGATTACAGCGATGATAATTCCCATAATAAATGGCTGATAGGCTGTTGCAATATGAATAAATTCACCAATCTTGGTTGTGACCAATGAAACGTAGGGACTGATTAAAAGTGTTATAATCGTTGAAATGATAACATAAAGTAAAGGAATGATAATGATGTCTACCGGTGTTTTTCGTTTTAAAATCAATCGGCAAAGCAACACTGTAAAGACTACGACTAAATAAATAACCAAGGGATCACCAATTTTAAAACCATAGGGGACACTCATATAGGTAGCAATTTGTCCTGTTGCTGCTGTAGCAATCAATGATAACCCTTCCTGTTTTAGACTTAAGGCAATTCCAATTCCGATTCCCGCCCCAGTCAACAGTTTTAAGACAGTTGATAAACTGCTTAAAGCAACTTCAATATAACTTCCGTCTGTTAGAAAGGAAGCAATTGTTGACAGAATGGTCCCGATAATGAGTGTTGCAAACAATCCATATGCCATCCCATTCATTGTTTTAATGATAAAATCTAAAATCTTTTTCCCTTTATTTTCTTTCATTTTGCCCCTCAATTGGATATTTCTTTAAAATTTTAAATACTTCATATAACAGTTGTCTTGCAGCACGAATTCGAATCATATCTCGATTTCCACGAAGATGAACCGTTTTATAAAACTCCCTGTCAACAGTTTTAATCGCAAAAGAGACTTTTCCGATATCTTCACCTGTTGGACCGGCAAACCCAGTTATGGCAACAGCCAAATGAAATGGACCCTTTTGCCATAAACCACGAACCATTTCCAAAGCAACTTCTTCGCTGACGATTCCAAATTGGCGAATTGTGTTCACATCGACATTTAATAATTGACTTTTTGCCTGTTCCTGATAGGGAATAACGGAAGCAAAAATAACATTACTGGCACCGGGAACAGAAGTTAACATTTGTGTAATCAATCCACCGGTGATGCTCTCAGCACACCCCATCTGCCAGGTTCGATTCTGTAATTCTTCAACAATGATTTCTTCAATTCGGTCTGTTTTTTTACTGATTATATACTCATGCATAGACGTTTCAAACTCTTGCTCACAGGCCTGTAATACTTTTTTATTTCCTACCAGCGCTTGCAATCGAAAACGAATCAGACCATATGAAGCATAGGGAGCGATGGAAACATTTGGATATTTTTCGATAAGAGGCTGCAAAAGCATTTCAAAATACGATTCTGTATTACCCATCACATAGTAATCCTGAAAAACTAATAAACGCTCGGAAACAGATATTAAAGGAACAACTTCTTGTTTAAACATCTGTTTCAATTCTTCTTGCGGACCAACCAACATACAAATTGATTTATTTTGATAGGAAAGAAATGCTCCATCTGCACTTCCTACCTTATTTTGAAGAATTTTTGCGCCTTGCGGAAAATATGATTGTTTTAAATTGCAATCCTGTTTATTTTCGCCAAAATAAGCTGCCATATCTTGATTGGCCTGCTCATAATAAACCATTTTCAATTGGCACACTTTGGCGATTGAATCCTTTGTTATATCATCATGGGTGGGACCCAATCCACCGGTTGTAAACAAAAGATCTGCATTTGAAGATAAAAAATCGTACAAAACAGTTTCAATATCAGCAGCAGTATCGCTTACAACAACAGTTTTCACTGTTTCAATCCCTAATTTCTCGCATTCCAAGGCCAAATAACTGGCATTGGTATTGACTACTTTACCCGATAATACCTCATTACCAATATTTAGAATATATGCTTTCATTATTTACTCCTAGACATTAAAGCGAAAAAGAACAACGTCTCCATCCTGAAAAACATATTCTTTTCCTTCCAAGCGTAACTTCCCGGCTTCTTTTGCTTTTAAACTGCCCCTGTATTGAATAAAGTCTTCATAGGAAATTACTTCTGCTTTAATAAAACCTTTTTCAAAATCCGTATGAATGATACCAGCACATTCAGGTGCTTTCATCCCTTTGTAGAAAGTCCAGGCTCTTGCTTCTTTTTCACCGGCCGTAAAAAAGGTCTGCAAATTTAGTAAATGATATGCTTCATGGATTAATTGATCCAATCCACTTTGTTTCATTCCCAATTCTTCTAAAAACAAGTTTTTATCTTCTTCAGTCAGCTCACTTAATTCTTCTTCTATTTTAGCACTGACAACTACAGTCAGGGTGTTGGTTTTCTTGGCAAACTCTTCAACCGTTTTTACATATTGGCTTGTTCCGAGTGTATCCTCTTCTCCGACATTCAATACATAAATCATCGGTTTTAGTGTCAATAAATTATAATTTTTAATGAGTTCTTTTTGACGGTCCGTAAGTGAAATATCCCTTGCATTCCATCCCTTTTCCAAAGCTTCTTTTATTTTTATTAAAACAGCATATTCATTAACAGCATCTTCATCTGTTTTCATCAAAGCTTTTTTTTCGATTTTTGGAATCCGCCGCTCCAGTACTTCCAAATCGGCTAATCCCAATTCCAGATTGACAGTTTCTATGTCATCAAGTGGATCTATTTTTCCATTAATATGGATTATATTTTTATCGTCAAAGCATCTGACTACATGACAAATTGCATCGACTTCCCGAATATGGGATAAAAACTGATTTCCTAATCCCTCTCCCAACGAAGCACCTTTAACCAATCCGGCTATATCAGTGAAAGAAAAAGTGGTATAAACAACATTTCTTGGTTTAACAATTTCCACGATACGATCCAACCGTAAATCATGAACAGGAACAATTCCTACATTGGGTTCAATTGTTGCAAACGGATAATTGGCACTCAAAACTTTTGATTTTGTTATGGCATTAAATAATGTCGATTTACCGACATTGGGTAATCCTATAATTCCAGCTGTTAATCCCATTTTATCCTTCCTTTCCAAGTATAAATAATTTTAACACAAAAAACCCTTTTTTTCAATTGTTTTTTTGATGAATGCATTTTCAATTTTCCTATTTAAAAAACATCCTTTAAAGGATGTTTTTTCTACTCTTTTTTGCTTGCCAACAAATCACGGATTTCAGTTAATAACTCTTCAGCAGTTGGTTTTGGTTCCGGTACTTCTTCCTTAACTGGCTCTACAGGTTCTTGTTTTGCTTTCTTAGCTTCCATTTTTTCCCGGAAACGGCCAACGATTCGCACTGCAACAAAAATGGATAGTGCAATTAAAAGAAAATCAATAATAGTTTGAATGAATGCTCCATAACGAACAGCTACTTCGTTAACGAGAATTGTTCCCGTCAGCAAATCTGTTTGTTGCTCTACAAGCACAATTTTCAATAATGAAAAATCATCTCCGACAATCAAGCCCACCAGAGGCATAATAATGTCGTTTACCATGCTTTTAACAATAGCATTAAAAGCAGTCCCGATAATAAGTCCGACGGCTAAATCGAGTACATTACCCCGTTTGATAAACGCTCCGAAATCTTGAATAAACTTTTTCATTTTTCCTCCTATATATTAAATTCCCAAATAATCTCGAATAGTAGTAATAGATATGGCAAATCCCATATTATCCACATCAGTTGAACTGATTTTCAGTGTATTAATACCAATAATCTGACCATTCATATTGAATAACGGTCCCCCACTGTTTCCAGGATTAATGGCGGCATCATGTTGAATGAACAAAGCAGTA
>JAQUYJ010000012.1 GCA_028691905.1 Bacilli bacterium | reverse complement strand
TGAGAAATTGGGATTCTTCTTTAAACAACGACATATTGGGTAATCCCAACGATCCTCTTGATGTATGCCCTCAAGAAAAAGATTACTTGGATGCAGTGGAAGTTGCTAAAAAATGTCATATTACTTTGCATCGAGTTGATTTCGTGGAAGAATATTGGGAAAAAGTTTTTCAATATTTTCTGCAGGAATATAAAAACAACCGAACTCCCAATCCCGACATTATGTGTAACAAAGAAATTAAATTCAAGCTGTTTATAGATAAAGCATTGGAGCTGGGCAGTGATTATATTGCAATGGGTCATTATGCCCGAATCGTACATTCAGACAAAGAAGATATTTTATTAAAAGGGATAGACTCCAACAAAGATCAAAGCTATTTTTTGAGTCAACTGAATCAAGCACAGTTACACCGCGTTCTATTTCCAATCGGTCATCTGACAAAAGCACAGGTACGTGAAATTGCGCTGCAAAATGATTTGTCTGTAGCAAAGAAAAAAGATTCAACAGGAGTCTGTTTTATCGGAGAGAGACACTTTAAGCAATTCCTGCAAAACTATTTACCAGACAATCAGGGATGGATGCAAACAGAAAATGGTGAAACCGTTGGAAAACATGACGGGTTGATGTACTATACAATCGGCCAGAGACACGGGCTCGGTATCGGTGGGGAAGGAGATCCCTGGTTTGTCATCGGTAAAGATCCAAAAACAAATATATTGTTGGTTGGGCAGGGAGCGAACCACCCTACCCTATTATCGAACCGCTGCCTGGTTGAACAGGTGAATTGGTTGGCTGAAGATTTTATGGGTTGGAAAGAATGCAGTGCCAAATTCCGTTATCGTCAAAAAGACATACCGGTCCGAATTAGACGGATTAATGATAAGTTGGAAGCAGTATATCCGCAGGGAGCAAAAGCAGTAACCCCCGGACAAGCAGCCGTTTTCTATGATGGAGATCGCCTGATCGGTGGGGCTATAATAAGTGAAGTATTTTGGAATGAAGAAAAGAGGAAATACTAATGGCTGTTTTATTTGGTCCCATTTCAAAAATTACTTTTTTTAATGAAGAAACCGGGTTTGGCATTGTTAAAATAAAACTGGATTATAAACATAAGGATTTATTGCCTTATCGTAACATTCTGTTCAGCAATCAAGTTAATGTTTTGTCTGCATTTGATCGAAAACCGCTCATTGATGAAGAATATGAATTCCAAGGCGAAATTGAAACATCACAGTATGGAATGCAATTGCGTGCAAAAACATTTCGTAGAATAAATGAACAATCGAAAGAAGGAATTATAACATACTTGTCAAGTGATTATTTTCCGGGGATTGGCAGAGTAACTGCTGAAAAAATATATCAGAAACTGGGATCTGATTCCCTAAATAAAATTGCCGATGATAAAAGTAATTTAGATGACATCGTCCTTTCCTCCAAACAAAAGGAAACTATTTATGAAAATGTCGTTACCAATATGAAAAATGAAAAACAGATTGTCGATTTGCTGAATTTGGGATTGACAATGAAGATGGCCGTTCGGATCAGCAAAGAATTGGGATTAGAGGCAATTAAGGAAATAAAAAAGAATCCATATCAATTGATTAATCTAATTGAAGGAATAGGCTTTTTGCGGGCAGACCATATTGCCAAGAATATTGGGATTGTACAGGACGACCCTATTCGGATTCAGGCTTTAATCCGATATGCACTGTCCCAGTTATTATTTCGAACAGGTAATACTTATGTCGAACAAGGCGAATTGTTTCAGGAAATTTTACGTATTTTAGGCGAAGAAAATGATTTTTTTAATCGTGATCTGTTCGCCCGGGAATTGGATAATCTCCAAATTCAGCAGCAAATAATAATGGAGCATCAAGATATTTTTGATTATCCCATTTATCATCAGGAGAAATTCATTGCCCAAAAATTAATTTCCATATTGGAACATGGAACAAGTCATGTACAAGCTGAAGAAATAGATGAAAAAATAAATGAAGTGATGCGTCTTAATAGGATTGATTACAAACCCAAACAGTTGGAAGCAATAAAAAAAGCATTAACACAGTCCATTACCATTATTACCGGTGGACCGGGGACAGGAAAATCTACGATTATAAAAGGGATAATGGATACCTATGTTTCGTGTTTTCGCAGTGAAGCTGCTGCCAGTCAGATTGCCCTGGCAGCCCCAACCGGTCGTGCCAGTAAAAGATTACGTGAATTGACTAAATATCCGGCAGTAACACTGCATAAATTGCTGGGTTATGACGGAGGAAACCGATTCAATGCGCTTCAGGAGCCACCTTTGGAATATAATATGATCATAATAGATGAATTCAGCATGGTTGATTTGTCTTTGTTTCATGTATTGCTGAGCTGTATGAAAGATGAAACTGTTTTGGTACTGGTAGGTGACGCTGATCAATTGCCTTCTGTTATGCCCGGGAATATTTTAAAAGACCTCATTGATTCAAAAGAAATATCCACCGTTCGTCTGGATATCATTCACCGTCAGACAGATGGTTCAAGTATTACAATGCTTGCTCATCACATTAACAGTGGTGAAATGCCGTACAACTTAGCTGATTTTCAACCGGCATGTCAATTCTATCATTGTCAGGATACAGAAATACTGCCCCTCCTTGAAGAAAAACTGGTTAATGCTCTGGCGGATGGATTGGATTTGATTAAAGATATCCAAGTTTTAGTCCCTTTATATCGGGGCGATTTGGGTATTGATAAAATCAATTTTCGGTTACAGGATCGTTTTAATCCCCTCGCTGAGGAAATTAATTATTTAGGGAAGAGATTTCGTGTTAATGACAAGGTTCTGCAACTGATAAACCGCCATGAAAAGCAAGTAATGAATGGTGATATAGGGACGATTATCTCGCTGTCGTATCAGGAAGAAAAATTTATTGGATTGGATGTATTGTTTGACTTTGGAAGCGTCCACTATGAGAAAGATGAAATGGAAGATTTAAGTTTAGCTTATGCGGTTTCGATTCATAAAGCTCAGGGAAGCGAATTTCCAATGGCCATTATCCCCTTCAGTTTTAAATATTATGGGATGTTGAAAAGAAAATTAATCTATACTGCAATAACCAGAGCAAAATCACAGGTAATTATGTTGGGGAATGAAGATGCCCTTCGAAAGGGAATTGTTGAACTGGAAGAAAACCGGAAAACAAAATTGGTAGATCGTATTCAATCTATTTTTTTAGGAATTTCTGAGGAAGAAGGGAAAAAGGAACTGACTCCTTACGACTTTCTATAATTGAAGAAGGAAGATGTTTTATGAAGCCATTAAAAGCAATAACAATTGAAACCAGACGATTAATACTTCGTAAACCGCAAATCAGCGATGCAAAAGAAGCTTTTCATAATTGGATGTCGGATTCTCAAATAAGCGATAAACTCCGTTGGTATCCCCATGAGTCGGTTGATACCACAGAATTTATCCTGGGACTGTGGATAGATTCCGACGGCACTTTTATTGGAGTAAATTGGGTTATCTATTTGAAAAGTGTCAAGGAAGTAATTGGCTCGATTAATCTGTATAACTTCAATTTAGAAACATTGACTGCTGAAGTAGGGTATTGTCTTGCCAAAAAATATTGGAATATGGGTGTAGCAAGCGAAGCATTGGCAGCAGTAATAAACTATGCGTTTTCGAATGGATTGGAAAGGATTATTGCAGGTCACCAAATTGAAAATCAAGCATCATTAAAGGTGATGACCAAAAATAATATGGTTTTTTACGAAAGAAGAATGGTATATTTTATTAAGAAAAATGAAGATATTCCATTATATTATTATAGTATAACAAAAAAGGAATGGGATAATGCAAATGCCTCTAGCAAAGAATAAAGCAATTAATTACGCTATGGTTATTTTATTTAATATTTTTTTAATTTTAATATCGTTATGGATTATGATATTGCCATTGGCAAAAAACAAATCTTTTTATATGATGGAATTTCAGAAAAACAATACCGTACAAATAACAGGATACACTGAAGAAGAACTGGATACGATAGCGCAGACAATAATTGATTTTTTATATGGAAAATCTGACACAATGCAAGTGAAAATAAACAATCAGGATGTTTTTTCCATCCAGGCATTAAAGCATATGGAAGACGTAAAGGATTTATTTGTCTTAGGGAAAACAGCAGGTTGGGTCGTATTATGTTTGTTTGTTTTATTAGGGCTGTATTTGTTTTTTAATTTTAAATCATTGCAAAGATTAATAGTTCGGGGAAGTCTGTTCACACTGTTAGGTATCGGATTAATTGTCATTGCAATTGGAATTGCAACATTAGTGGATTTTGATGCCATGTTTGTAATCTTTCATCGAATAATTTTTCCCGATCCCGCCAAGTTCAACGATGCTTTTTTTGGCTATCAATCCAATTATGTCGAAGCGCCGGGGATTGATAATTTAATGTTAATAAAAATATTATCTATAGAGTTCTTTACTGATTTTTTTCTTATAGTAATAGCTTTTGTTATATTGGTAATAGCAGCGTGGATTTTAATTATAACAGGGATAAACAGAAAAGCAAAACTGCTTAGCTGAAGCAAAAAAGAAGTTGTTTTCAACTTCTTTTTTTAGTAAAATAATGTATTTTTGTTAATGATATATATGGGGTGAGATTTTTATGAAGAAAAAATACATTGTATATATCATCGGAGGGTTGATATTAATTATCGGATTAATTTGGACTAATTTCGATCATAATGAAACACCTGAACCAATCCCTCCTTCTGAGAATATTTCCTCTTATCGGATTTGGGTACAAATAGTTGGAGAAATAAATGACCCTGGTATTTATGAAATGGATGAAAACAGTCGGATATATGAATTGGTTCAGCTTGCCGGAGGTTTTACCAATCGTGCAGATGCGGCAAAAGTCAATTTGGTAACTGTTTTGAATGATGGGCAAGTTGTAGTAATACCCTCCCATCAGGAAGCGGGTCTATCAAAGATCAATATTAACACTGCAAGTTTAGAGCAACTTATGGAATTAAGTGGGATAGGGGAAGTGAAAGCACAGAACATTATACAATATCGCCAAATTCATCCTTTTTATACCATTGATGATTTACTGAGTGTTTCTGGTATCACGCTTACTATCTTTAATAATATTAAAGATAAAATTTGTGTATAGAATGAATTACTGTAAAATATTATATTATAGGATTCGATATCACAGTGTTTTTTCAACACTTACCAATCATTTGTTTTTTCTAGTGATTGGTATATTTTTTGCTGTACTGATTTGTTTTCATTGGCTTTTTGGTTTTTTATTTGTTGGGTATCTTTGTTTTTTGTGGCGCAGAAACAAAATAATCTTCATTTGTTCATTTGCTGTATCACTTCTTTCCCTGATATCATATGGAATATGGGGTTTAGCAGAAAGGGATATCACTGTTCCGTTGGAAGGAACTATTATTCAAATTATAAAAAATGAAGAAAATGAACGATGGGTTATAAAAAGTGAAGGAATAAAAATATATGCCTATGTTTCATCATCAGAAAATGTTCATGTCGGATGGAAAGTCAAAATTGATGGAACGGTGGAAAATATTGACAAGAACAGAGTATTGTTTGGATTTAATTACAAAGAATATTTACATTACAACCATATCCATACCATAATCAAAGTACGAGAAGTAAATATTATTTCGAGAAAATTCCACTTATTTCGAATAGAAGAAGGAACAAGGAATTGGATTAATCAACATTTTGAAAAGGAATCGAAAAGTTTTTTACTTGCTTTAATAACAGGGGATGATTCTGATTTTGATGATTCCTTGCAGGAATCTTTACAACGGAATGGAATAGTACATTTATTTGCAGTATCAGGATTGCATATAACACTATTGTTAAGTATAATTAACAAAATACTGAATAAAAACACATGGACAAAGAAAGTTGCAGGTAAGATAACACTCATTGTACTGTTCAGTTATTGTATTATAACTAGATTTACTCCTTCTATTTTACGTGCCGGATTGGTATATGTATTGTCCCAAGTCAATATGAAGTATAAATTGGGCTTACCAAGTTTAGACATTCATAGTATAGTGTTCGTAGTGCTCATGATTATTAATCCATATTATTTATTCAGAATAGGCTTTGTTTTTAGTTTTTTAGTAAGTTTCACAATTGTATTGACAAGTCCGTTGATAAAAAACAAAAATTCTATAACCCAAATATTGATTATTTCCATATTTGCGCAAATCATTACCTTTCCCTTTGTTGTAAATTTGAATCATGAAATAAATATTCTATCTCCTTTCACAAACATATTTGCCATTCTTTATGTAAGCAGTATATTGTTGCCCTGCAGTTTCATTACACTCATTTTTCCATTTTTAGAGCCATTTTATCAGGGAATTGTCACTTTTTTTATTCGCTGCAGTTTTCTGTTTAGTAATTATTTATCGTGGTCTATTTCTTTCAGACACTTATCTTGGTTCATTATTTTCATTTATTATGCTCTTGTCTATTTTATAATCAAAATGTACAATAAACCAACATTGCGAAAATGGCTTCAATTTGTTATTGTTCTTTTTGTGTTATTTCTAGGTCAGGCCAAATGGTTCATTCAATATGGAACGATTGATTTTTTGGATTTATATTACGGTGAAGCAATTTTGATTCAAGAACCATACGGAAAGACAACCGTATTGATAGATACGGGAGATGGAACAAATAATGTAGTGAGTACTTATTTGCTCGCCCAGGGGATAAAAAAGCTAGATATGCTCATCATCACCCACGCTCACGATGACCATTATAAAGAAGCTTCAAGGATAATTGAGAAGGTTCAAACAAAAAGAATTATAACGAGTCAATACAATAACTGTATGGATGGCTATTCGCAAACAGAAAAAGTAAGAACAAATGATCATATTACTATTGGAAATCTGACATTTTATGTATATCATCCTGACCAATTTTATGCAGATGAAAATGATAACAGTCTCGTTTTATATGTTGAAATAGGAGGATTAAAATATTTGCTTGTCGGTGATTTAACAACCAAGCAGGAGCATAACATTCCTGCTTTGGATGTTGATGTTCTGAAAGTGGGACATCATGGTTCCAATGCTTCAACTTCGCTTGCTTTTATAAAAAAAATAAAACCGGAAATCGCCATCATCCAAACGGGAAGAATAAAGCAATTTGGTTTTCCCAGTGAAGAATTGATATTACGCTTGCAGTCATTTAATATTCAAATTTTTCGAACAGATTTAGAGTATTCGATAAGATATGTATACCACAAAAAAGGGGGTTATTTTCAAACTGTAAAATCTTCATAATTTCTTGGTCTTTCTGTCCTTTTGTGCTATAATGAAGAAGGTGAAACATATGAAAAATGTATTTTTATTTATCGGCACAGAAGAATTAATTATTCGCAATAAAATAGAAAAAGTAATTAAAGCACATCATTGTGACGAGTATAACACAACACTTTATGATATGGAAGAGACAAATGTATCTATTGCTATACAAGATGCATTGACTCCGCCTTTTATGTGCGAAGAGAAAATTGTGATTATTAAAAATCCGACTTTTTTAAGCAGTTCCAAAACTGAAATTAATCATCACATCGATGGATTTGTCGATTATATAAAAAACCCATTTGTTTCTACCATTTTTATTATTGATGCTACAAATATAAAAATTGATGGAAAAAGTAAATTAATGAAAGTTCTGCTGGATAATGCAGAAGTAAGTGACACCAAAGATCTGACTCCGGTTGAAGAAGAAGGGTGGTTGAAAAGACAGTTTACTTTGGAAGGTATAGAAATCAAAGATGAAACGATTAAACTGTTTTTCAACCGATTGGGGCATAATTTACTAAATGCGAAAAATGAAGTTGATAAATTAATAAATTATATTGATGGAAGAAAAGTCATAACAAATCAGGATGTTATTGAAGTGGTAACAAAGGAAAGTGAACTCGAAACTTTCGCACTCACCAATGCAATAATATGTAAAGATAAAGAAAAAATCATTCAAACATTTCAAGAATTAAAAAAGAATGGCAAAGATGCCATTCAGTTGTTAGGTATGATATCACGAGCCATGATTGATATATGGAGTACTATCATCATGATAAAACATAAATATACGCAGGCAGAAATAGCTAATACTTTGCATGTCTCAACTGGAAGAGCGTATTATTTAATTCGTGACAGCAAAACATTTTCAGTGAATACCATTCAAGACATCATTATTAAACTCGCTGGTTTGGATTATAAAATCAAATCATTTCAAATCGAACCACATTCCGGTTTAGAACTGTTCTTGTTTGGATTATAAAAAAAAAATACCCTTTTGGATATTTTTTACTTGATAGAGTTTACTAATAAAAAGAGTCTGGATTTTTGGCGTGCAACGTTGTTTTTATGTAAAAATCCTTTACTGACTGCTTTGTCTAATTTTTTAGAAGCCAAAGCCAATCCAGTAGTTGCAAGCTCTAAATTTTTTTCTGACACTGCTTTTTCAACTGCTTTGACTGCTGTTTTTATAGAAGTTTTAAAGCTTGCGTTTTGTAATTTTCTTTTATTATTAGTAAGGTTTCTCTTCATTTGTTGTTTGATATTTGCCATTAATATTTACCTCCAAAAGCGCCTATTCTATTCTAGCAAAAAAACCCTGAAAAAGCAAGTAAAATATTTTTTATTTATTTGAGAATACAGGATTTTATTTGTCTTTTTAGATTAATTATTGTATAATAATATACAAGGTGAACAGAAATGATAAGTAAAAAAAGAATAGGGATTATTGGTGCAGGAGCGTCCGGAATAGCCTGTGCTTTGTTTTTGAAAGAAAACCTGGTTGATACCGAAGTAATCATTTTTGAAAAGAATGACCGTATTGCAAAAAAAATTTTAAAAACCGGAAACGGTAAATGCAATCTTTCCAACATAAATTTGGATTCCACATATTACTACAGTGATTTTGTAGAATATTCCTTAAACCATTTTACAAATAAACAGTGTGCTCAATTCTTTCGTCGCATAGGAATTTGGACGAAATACGATGAAGAGGGAAGGATGTATCCCTACAGTGAAAAAGCGAATACCGTAGTTGATGGTTTTTTACATGCCCTAAATGAAAAAAATGTATCCTATCAAACGGATTATTATGTGAATCATATTAAATTGGCAGACCGTTTTTTGGTTTATTCTGATAGATATCAAGTTGAAAATGTTGATTTTCTAGTATTCGCTATGGGATCAGCTGCAAGCGAAAAAGAAGAATGCAATTATTCTTTGCTTACTGATATGGGGCATACTTTTGATACAATAAATCCAGGATTAACTTCTTTTATTACTTCAACAAATACAAAACCATTGGCAGGTATCCGCATTAAGGCAAAAGTGAAACTTCTTAAAAATAATATGTTAATCCAGGAAGCAGTAGGAGAAGTCCTGTTTAAAGACCAAGGACTGTCGGGGATAGCCATTATGGATTTATCCAATTATTATGAAAAAGATTCATATGTTGAGCTCGACATAGCATACGATCAGGAAGAAGAAGAGCTAATGGAATTTTTATCTCATGATTTGGAAAACAGAGTGTTTGGACTATTCCCTAAAATGATAGCAATGGATATACTGAAAAGAACAGCAACCAAAAATCTTGCTGAAGTTATATATCAAATTCACCATTATCGTTTCAATATACTTCACGTAGCTGGGATACAGCAAGCCCAAATAGTCGTAGGTGGGTTAAAAAAAGATGAAATTAATCCTTATACGATGGAAAGTAACAAAATTACCAACGTTTATGTCATTGGCGAATTGCTTGGTGTCGGTGGGAGATGTGGAGGATATAATTTGCACTTTGCTTGGGCAAGTGGTTTCGTAGCAGCACAGGATATTATTCATAAAATAAAAGGAGAATAAAGTGGAAAAAACAAAACAAAAAATGAATTTACCAAACAAGTTAACAATCTTACGAATTTTATTGATACCTGTTATTGTCATTATTCCTATGTTTTCTTCGTTATCAGAGAAAATTTTGTTTTCTGGTGTGTCATTGAGTGACTTGATTGTATTAATTGTATTTTGTATAGCCTCTTTTACTGATTTCTTGGATGGATACATTGCACGGAAATATAAGTTAGTCACCGATTTTGGAAAATTTATGGATCCTTTAGCGGACAAATTATTGGTTTTTGCTGCTTTTATTATCCTTATTGAATTGAATCGAATCGAAGGCTGGATTGTAATGATTATCATAGCCCGAGAGTTTATGGTTACAGGGATTAGAATACTCGCTGCCAATAATAATTGTGTTATAGCTGCCAGTAAACTCGGGAAAGCAAAAACAATCTCACAAATGGCTGCTATTATTATCCTGCTGTTGAACAATTATCCGTTTCAGTTAATTTCGATTCCGATGGGATTAATCGTTACCTATCTGGCAGCGTTGCTGACAATTGTTTCAGGAGTAGATTATTTTATTAAAAATAAAAGTGTTATTATAAAAAAATAGGTAAAATATAAGGAGAAAACATGGAAAATAATCGTTTGAAAAACTTGGAAGAAGCTTTTAAACAAATTGAAAAGCAATTTGGAAAAGGCTCAATTATGAAATTGGGTGAAAAGATTTATGAAAATATGGATGTGATACCTTCAGGTTCCATCGCACTGGACAACGCGCTGGGGGTAGGAGGATATCCAAGAGGAAGAATTGTCGAGATATACGGACCGGAAAGTAGCGGTAAAACAACTTTTGCACTGCATGCAATTGCTGAAGCTCAGAAATTAGGAGGTTTTGCTGCCTTTATCGATGCAGAACACGCTTTGGACCCTAAATATGCGCGTAACCTAAAAGTGGATATTGACAACCTTGTACTATCACAACCAGATACTGGTGAACAGGCTTTAGAAATTGTGGAGCATCTGGTCCGCAGTAATGCAGTTGATATAGTTGTAATCGATTCAGTTGCAGCTTTAGTTCCTAAAGTTGAGATAGATGGCGACATGGGAGATTCCCACATCGGAATGCAGGCAAGATTGATGAGCCAAGCTATGCGAAAATTAAGCGGAATTATCAGCAAAACCAATACAGTTGTAATATTTATTAATCAAATTCGAGAAAAAGTAGGTGTCATGTTTGGAAGTCCTGAAACAACATCGGGAGGGAGGGCATTGAAATTTTATGCTACAATACGACTCGATATAAGAAGAATCGAAGGAATTAAACAAGGTTCGGACGTAATAGGCAACTTGACACGGGTAAAAGTCGTGAAGAATAAAGTTGCTCCACCATTTAAACAAGCAGAAGTTGAATTGATTTATGGTCAAGGAGTATCCCACGAAGGAGAACTACTTGATATGGCAGTTGAAAAAGAAATAATAAAGAAGAGCGGAGCTTGGTTTTCTTATAATGAAGACAGAATAGGTCAAGGTAGGGAAAATGTAAAACAATTTTTACGTGATAATCCTAACCTAATGCAAGAAGTGGAAACAAAAGTCAGAGAAGCGCTTAAAAATTAAGTAAAAACCCATCCTATATGAAGGATGGGTTTTAATGAAAATAACTAAGGAAAACGTTTGACTAATAGTAAAATATGGTGTATAATTTTTATAGTAGACTATTGGCAAAAAAAAGATAAAAAAACACTGGAGGTGCAATAATGCAAGCATTAACCTTATTAATAGGTAATGCTCTTGTTGAAGTAGTTATCTACGTTATTGCTTCCATAATGCTACTTGGTCTAGGCGCTGGAGTAGGATTCTATTTAGTTCAACAAAAAATGAAAAAAGCCGGCAAAACGGCTGCTAAAATTATTGAAGAAGCTAAAAAGAATGCTGAAGATACTCGTAAAACATCGCTTTTAGATAGCAAGCAAGAAATATATCGTTTAAAACAAGACGCTGAAAAAGAAATCAAAGAAAGAAAAAAAGAAGCACAAGATCTAGAAAACAAATTGACACAAAGAGAGGTCCGTTTAGACAATCGTAATGCTAATTTAGACAAGAGAGAAGAATCTCTCATCAATAAAGAGCGAAAAATAGATGATAGAAAACTTGAAATTGAAAAAGAATATAGCAAAGTGGAAGAAATTATTCAGGAGCAAGAAAAAAAATTAATTGAAATTTCGGGCATTGGGAAAGAAAAAGCCCGTGAAATTATTCTTAGTCGTATTGAAGAAGATATGGCCATGGAAATCGCTGCTTTTATCCGTGATGAAGAGGATAAAGCTAAAAACGAAGCCAATCGTAAGGCGCAAAGTCTACTAGCCTACGCCATCCAACAATATGCTAACGAAACAGTAAATGAAAAAACAGTATCAGTAATCGCATTGCCTAATGATGAAATGAAAGGCAGAATTATCGGACGTGAGGGTCGAAATATTAGAGCGATCGAAGCGTCTACAGGAGTAGATATCATCATAGATGATACTCCTGAAGCAGTAGTAATATCTTGTTTTGATCCAATCAGGAGAGAAATTGCAAGAAGAACAATGGAAGCTTTAGTAGCTGATGGAAGAATTCAACCACCTCGTATTGAAGAATTAGTTAACAAATTTAAAAAAGAACTGGATACAGAAGTTCGTGAAACGGGCGAAAAAGCCGTATTCGAAACAGGGATTGGAAAAGTTCATCCCGAATTAATAAAATTGATTGGGAAATTGAAATATCGCACTAGTTATGGTCAAAATGCTTTAACACATTCGTTGGAAGTCGCTTTTCTGGCTGGGAAACTGGCTGTTGAAATTGGATTGAATGAAAGCATTGCAAGACGAGCTGGTCTCTTACATGATATAGGAAAAGCTGCTGATCATGAAATGGAAGGCAGCCATGTTGATATTGGATTGGAACTGGCAAATCGTTATCGAGAAAAAACAGAAGTTATTGATGCGATTGGTTCGCATCATGGTGACAAAGAACCAACCACAATTATCGCACATTTAGTAGCCGCTGCAGACACATTATCAGCAGCAAGACCTGGCGCAAGAAGTGAATCTTTAGACAATTATATTAAACGTCTTACACAATTGGAAGAAATTTGCAATGAATTCAAGGGTGTTGATAAATCTTATGCTTTACAAGCAGGACGTGAAATCCGTGTTCTTGTTAAGCCGGACGAAATTAATGATCTGGAAGCTTATAAATTGGCTCGGGATATGAGAATAAAAATTGAAAACAATGTAAATTATCCTGGTAACATTAAAGTCGTTGTAATTAGGGAAACTAGAGCACAAGAAATTGCCAAATAGAATTTTGGAGGAGGAGTTTCCTCCTCTTTTTCATAAGGAGAAATTAATGAAAAAAGAAAAATTTGATCAATTATTTTTAAATCTTATTCAAAATGATGGTGATTATTTTCCTATCCTTTATGGGAAAAAAGTGAGTAGTATCCAAGACTTCGTATATCCTTCTGACATTACACCTTTAAGGCCGGGAATTGGGAAAAGTGGAAAAAAATGCCTAACGGGCCACAATATATTGTTATACATGATACCGGGATGACTAATGATACGGATAATGCTGTTGGATTGAATGAGTATATTCATGCGCAGGCAAATAAAAAAGATGGAAGAGTTGCATCATGGCATTTTTCCATTGATGATTCTTCCTGCTATCAGCATGTACCAACAGATGAAATTGCTTGGCATGCTGGGGATGGTAGTAATCCTTATTTAGCTTTTTACTACAATACTATTTATAAAAAAGAGTGTATTGGTGGTGGAAATCAAAACGGAATCGGAATTGAAACATGTATTAATCCTAAAAATGATTATGAAATGACATTAAAAAGAACAGCCCGATTAGTTGCACAATTATTGCATGAGTATAATTTAGATTGCAGTAGAATAAAACAACATTATGACTTTAGTGGAAAAGAGTGCCCAAATGTGATTCGCAACACTAATGGCTTATGGGAGTCTTTTATGTTAGATGTCGAATTAGAATATGAATTGATAAAAATCGATTCCAATGCAAGATTGCATTGGACTATTGATTTACCTAATGTCATTAATTATAACGGAAAAAAGACGACTCCAGATAAAGGTACAAAAGTGAATTTAGAACTAAACATTCTTAGCGAAAATGACAGTTTCAGCTATCATTACAATGTCTTCGTTAAGGGATTACATATGAAAGATATCTCAAAAAAAATAAATAGAAATTATATAAGTGATAAGATCAGTTATGTAGATGGCGAATTTACTCTGAGCATTGATAATGAAACAAGCACTTTAGTAAAAAGAAAATTGAATAAAAATGCAATACCCAAAATCAAAAAAATAGAATAATTTTCAAAAATAAAGTTAAGATATTAAATGTTAATGAAAAAAAGATTCACTAAATTATATTCAAATTTTAGTGATTCTTTTTTATTAATATATTAAATTTCCTTTGACAAAACGAAAAACCTCTAGTATAATATAAAAAGTTGTGCACTAAACCAGAAGGGCAAAAAACGAGCAATATAAGTGAAAAAAGAAGCATGTTTTTGTTGACAACGGATGGTAGATAGTG
>JAQUYJ010000134.1 GCA_028691905.1 Bacilli bacterium | reverse complement strand
CTATGAAAAAAAGCAGGTAGCTACCTACGTTAAGGCATATATGCAGAAAGAAGAACACCTGCAACTGCATATCCGCAGTTCGCTGGCCTTGAAAAGGCATTTACGTCTGGTAAATGGGGTAGGGATTATCGACAGTGATTATTATAATAACGAAGACAATGAAGGTCATATCTTTATTGCTCTCGAAAATTGCTCCGACCAAACCATCATTATCGAAAAAGGCGAGCGTTTTGTTCAGGGAATATTTCTTCCCTATCTCGTTACGGACACCGATGATGTCAGTAGACAGCGAAATGGTGGATTGGGAAGTACGGGGAAAAAATGATAGGAAAAAACTTGCAAAAGAAGCAATTTTATGGTATACTAAATAAGGCAAAAAAATAACCACATCATTGGAGAAAGTCGTCAAGTGCACCGGTTGGTGAGGCGGTTTTTGATGAAAATGATGGAAGCCATAACAAAATAAAAAGAAAGGAAATTTGTTAGAAAATGTCTGTAATTAGTAAAAAACAATTACTGGAAGCTGGAGTTCACTTCGGTCATAATACTCGCCGCTGGAACCCAAAAATGAAAGAGTATATTTACGAGGAAAGAAATGGTATTTATATCATTGATTTAGCGAAGACAGAAAAATTAGTCGAAGAAGCTTATCAACAGTTATATACCCTCGTTCAAAACGGAGCAAAAGTTCTCTTTGTCGGAACTCGTAAGCAAACACAGGATGTTATAAAGGAAGAAGCAGTTCGTTCCGGTCAATATTATATTGACCAACGTTGGTTGGGTGGAACCCTCACAAACTTTAAA
Source organism: Bacilli bacterium (assembly GCA_028691905.1). Classification (GTDB taxonomy): domain Bacteria; phylum Bacillota_I; class Bacilli_A; order ML615J-28; family CAG-698; genus JAQVOS01. Next base: position 2,369 of record JAQUYJ010000134.1, on the reverse strand, counting down.
ACAATCCGCCGCAGTATTGCCCGTTTGTTTAAAATTGAAGAAATGGAAGAAACAGGAGTTTTTGAAGTTCTTCCTAAAAAAGAAGTAATTAAAATTCGCAAAGAAAAAGAAAAATTAGACAAATACTTTAGTGGAATCCGCGATATGAAAGAAATGCCGGGAGCATTGTTTGTCGTTGATCCAAAAACAGAACACAATGCTGTTGCGGAAGCAAAACGACTGAATATTCCCGTATTTGCATTAGTTGATACCAACTGTGATCCTGATGAAGTGGATTTTGTTATTCCCGGAAACGATGATGCTATCCGCAGTGTAAAACTGATTGTTGCAACAATGGCCAATGCTGTTGTTGAAGCATTGGGTGGAACACCGATTGTGATTGAATTCCCGGAAGAAATGCCACAGGAAGAAAGACCGTATCGAGGAAGAAATAATAACCGCGGTCCCCGCGATAACAACCGTCGCTACGATAATCAGAAACCAAATTATCGACCAAGACCAACAGAAAAAGTGGAAATTACAGAAGTGAAATCTGCACCAAAGACAGAAGAGAACGCTGAAAAGAAACCAGCAGCAAAGACAGAAGAAAACACTGAAAAGAAAACAGCACCAAAAACAGAAGAAAACGCTGAAATGAAACCAGTTAAAAAGACAGTTAAAAAAGAAGAAGCACCAGTAGTTTCTGATCAAAGCGCAGAATAAAAGGAGAGTGCATAATCATGATTACAGCTCAATTAGTAAAAGAACTACGTGATAAAACCGGTGTCGGTATGATGGATTGCAAGAGAGCATTGGTGGAAAACAATGGCGATATGGAAGCAGCTATTACTTGGCTTCGTGAAAAAGGAATTGCTAAAGCGGCAAAAAAAGCAGATCGTATTGCTGCTGAAGGAACCTGTGCTTTTGCCATTGCAGAAAACAATGCTGTTGTTTATGAATTAAACTGTGAAACAGATTTCGCTGCGAAAAACAGTAATTTTCTAGCAGTCTCAGAAGAAATTGGTAAAGCATTGGTTAACAGTAAAGCAAAAGATACAGATGAAGCACTGGAAGTCGTATATAAGGGCCAAAAAGTGGCTGATATGGTAGTAAATGCAACTGCTGTTATCGGAGAAAAAATTTCTCTTCGCCGTGTTGCTACATTTGAAAAAACAAATGCTCAGGTATTTGGCGCATACAGTCATATGCAGGGAAAAATTGTCTCCTTTGCTATTCTTGATGGCGCAAATGAAGAAGTTGCTAAAGATGTATGCATGCATGTTGCCGCGATGAATCCAAAATATTTATCCCGTGCTGATGTCAATCCAGAAGAAATTGAAAAAGAGAAAGCCATACTTACTCAAGAAGCATTAAACGAAGGCAAACCAGCAAATATTGTTGAAAAAATGGTTTTAGGCCGTGTTCAAAAATATTTGAAAGATATTTGTTTAGTCGATCAACCATTCGTAAAAGATCCTGATAAAACGGTTGACCAATATGTTAAAGCAAATAATGGTAAAATAGTTCAATATTTACGCCTTGAAGTTGGAGAAGGAATCGAGAAAAAAGGATGCGATTTCGCTGCTGAAGTAATGGCTGCAGTTAATAGCTAATGAACCAAAAAGGCACAAGAATAGAAATGTGCCTTTTTTTGAAAATAAATAAAGGAGACCAGTAAATGCGAAGAATCATTTTAAAAATCAGTGGTGAAGCACTTGCATATGATGATTCCAAAGGAATCAATCATCGTAAAGTTGCTAATATTGCAAAAGAAATCAAAGATTTGTACGATTTAGGGGATATTGAACTTGGAATCGTTGTCGGTGCAGGTAATATTTGGCGTGGTCGAGATGCAGTAGAAAGCGGAATGGAACGCTCCGGAGCAGATTACATGGGCATGATAGCTACAATACTAAATGCTCTTGCATTACAGAATGCCTTGGAAGCATTGGGATTGGATACAAGAGCAATGACCTCACTTGCCATCCCCAGTGTAGCAGAACCATACATCCGCCGAAAAGCAATATCCCATCTGGAAAAAGGCAGGATTGTTATTTTTGGAGGAGGTAATGGTATTCCATTCTTCACAACTGATACTACTGCTGCTTTACGCAGTGCTGAAGTCGGATCCAAATTAATTTTAATGGCAAAAAACGGAGTGGATGGTGTTTATGACCGCGATCCCCGAAAAACCAAAAATGCTGTTCGCTTTGCAAAACTGACCCATCAGGAATTACTGGATAAACATCTGCATGTGATGGACTTAACCGCAGCTACGCTGTGCAGTGAAAATGATATTGATATTTTAGTCTTTGATATCAATGTTCCTGGAAATATTAAAAAAGCGGTGCAAGATTTTTCTATCGGCACCTTAATAACAAATCGAAAGG
>JAQUYJ010000133.1 GCA_028691905.1 Bacilli bacterium | reverse complement strand
AAAACCCGATTTACCGTTTACTGGAAATGGTGAAAATGGAAGCATAGCGCTATTTGATTGATGTACCCTCCTGTGAATTGATTGGTTTGGTACCCAGAAAAGCATTGGAAGAATCTGTTTTCTATTATTTGGAGCGGGATCAAAAAGAAAAAAGCAAATTTTCGATTGCGGAAATCGCAGATCTTGCTGTTTCCTATTTGGGACTGCGTGATTTTAACCGGGATAAAATAATCGAATCCCATATAAAGGAGTAAGGTATGGCCAGAACAATAATATATAATATAAAGACATTATATACTCCCTATCATCAGCCACCGGTAAGAAAAAAGAATCTTTGTGATATAAAAACGATTTCCAATGCATACATTGTCATGGAAGACAGTAAATTTATTGCATTTGGAGAAAATGATTATCAAGCTTATTGGAACGATTCCTGTATACTCATCGATGCAAAAGGCAAGATTTGCTTACCCGGTTTTATTGATGCCCATACCCATCTTGTCCATGCCGGTTCCAGGGAAGATGAATTTGCTCTTTTACGAAAAGGAGTACCCTATCTTGATATATTGCGTTCAGGCGGTGGTATCCTAAGTACGGTAGAAGCAACCAGAAAAGCAGGCATTGAAGAACTCTATTTGCAGGCAAAACGGTCACTGGATAAAATGATGGCTTATGGTGTAGTGGCAATGGAAGCTAAAAGCGGATATGGTCTGCGGCTGGAAGATGAGTTGAAACAGTTGCATGTTGCCAATCTTTTAAATAATGATCATCCGGTTCGCATCCTGTCCACTTATATGGGAGCCCATGCCTACCCGTCAGAGTATAAAAACAATCATCAGGGTTATATTGACAGCCTTCTTCTGGATTTGGAGAAAATAAAACAGTCCAAACTGGCCCAGGCAGTTGATGTTTTTTGCGAAGAAGGGGTATTTGGAATAGAAGAAACAAAACAGATTTTAAGTAAAGCAAAAGAACTGGGATTTCAGGTAAAACTTCATGCCGATGAAATACAGGCAATGGGGGGAGCAAAGTTAGGGGTTTTGTACGGGGCTGTAAGTGTCGATCATTTAATGGCAACATCGGATGAAGATATCATTGAGCTTAGCCAGAGTAATACGATTGCCAATATTTTACCGGGAACATCCTTCTTTTTGGGTAAACCCTATGCCAATGCAAGAAAAATGATTGATGAAGGGGTAGCAATTGCTGTTGCAAGTGATTATAACCCGGGCAGCTGTCCAACGGAAAACTTTCAATTAATTACGCAACTGGCTGCAAATTTTCTTTATTTGCAGGAAGAAGAAATTCTTCATGCTGTTACCATTAATCCAGCCTTTCAATTGGGACTGGCTGACCAAAAAGGCAGTATAGAAGTTGGCAAGGACGCCGATTTACTATTGCTGGATATTCCCAATTTATCTTATTTGTTCTATCATTTCGGAATCAATCATGTCAGTGAAGTATGGATTGCAGGAAAGCGGGTAATATAATGAAATTAATTGATTTAACAATTCAGGATTTTGTTAAGGAAGTGGATTCTCCCTCCCCTGCTCCGGGTGGCGGAAGTGTTTCTGCTTTAATCAGTACCCTGGGAACAGCATTGATCAAAATGGTCGGTCATTTAACCATATCCAAAAAGAAATTTTTAAAACTGGACGAAGCAATTCAAAAACAGATTCACCAGACAATGGCTGAATTGGATTATTTTAAAAAGGAATTGGTCAGCCTGATTGATCAGGATACCATTGCTTTTAATCAAATTATGAAAGCCTATCAACTGCCTAAAGAAACGGATGAACAACTTTTGTTCCGTCAGATCCAAATTCAACTGGCAACACAGGAAGCTATCAGTGTACCGATGAAGGTTCTTAAAGTATCAAGAGCAATATTTTATCACCTTTCTTTGATGCTGACATATGGTACAAAGCAGGCAGTTTCAGATATTGGGGTAGGCATTTTAAGTATTGCAACCGGTGCCGAAGGTGCCGGCTTGAATGTCTTAATCAATGCCTGCAGTTTAGAAGATGAAGCACAGAAAAAGGCAACTATCAAGGAAGTAAAAAAAATCTTGCAGGAAATTACAGATTATAAGACTTCTTTAATGCGCATGGTATACCATATTATCGAAAAGGAATAAGCTTATGTTAGAAAAAGAAATGTTTTTTCCCTTAAAAACTTATTTGGAAAAGCAGGGATTCACAGTCCAGGCCGAAATCGAACATGCTGATATTGTCGCCATGAAAAATGATGAAATATTGATAGTGGAAATGAAGACAGCATTTTCTACCAAATTGATTGTCCAGGGGATAAAACGCCAGTCTTTTTCTGATTATACGTATCTTGCTATTCCCAAACCAAACAAAAAAAATCTTTCTTCTTTGGCTTTTCAGGAAAAAAAGACAATTGTAAAACATTTGGGACTGGGGTTATTGCTGGTTGACACCAGTGAAGTATTACCAGTTTTGGATGCGGTCCCCTTTCAGGTACGCAGCAATAAACGAAGAAAGCGCCATCTGCAAAACGAATTTTTACTTCGCAAAACCGCCTCCAATGAAGGCGGAGTGAACAAAACAAAAATTGTTACAGCATATCGGGAATTAGCTTGCCTTCTTGCTGATTATTTAAAAGAAGGCCCCAAAACCACTAAAGATATGAAAACTCATTTTCAGGAAACCAAGGTTCTCAGTATCCTCCAACATAATTTTTACGGATGGTTTGAACGGGTATCAAAAGGAGTATATCAGTTAAGCGGAAAAGGAAAACAGGCCCTCCTCGATTATCAACACGTCATTCAAATCATTCACGAAGGTGAAAATCATAACGAAAAGGAACATACATGAAAAAATTAGTTTTTATTCTTTTATTTTTACTGATATTGGTTGGCTGCAATCCTGTTGCCGTTCAATATGATATTACTTTTGAAACAGGAGATGAAACCCAAAATACCATTATTCAAACTGATGGTAAATCAATTGTATCCATGCCGGATGATCCGATTCAGACAGGGTTTGTTTTTATTGGCTGGTTTTGGGATGAAGAAGGAGAAAATCCTTTTTATCCAACGGAACTCGTTGAAAATCCAATTGATCACGACATCAGCATCTATGCTTTTTGGGTGGAGGAAGAACCCAATTCCTATATCGTTACGTTTGATGCGATGGGAGGACGGGGAGT
>JAQUYJ010000011.1 GCA_028691905.1 Bacilli bacterium | reverse complement strand
TGCTTTTTGCAGGATTTTTTTATAGGAAAAAGGCCATTATATATTGAACAACACCAACAACCGCTTCCGCAAATAAATAACTAAACCCAATACTGATAATCAGAAGGATAAATTTTAACTCCCTCACTTTTCCCCGACGCAATACTTTTTCATAATCAAATGCAGTCAGGCACTGATAAAAAGCGTATATCATCGGTAAAAAGCAAGTAAAAAAAAGCATTGTTTCATATTTATTATCCATTGGTTGAGTGGCTCCTTTCCTTAATTATTCGTTTTATCGTCAATAATGTAAGTAGTAGCCAATTGCTGAACCAGTTTTTTTACTTCCTGATTGGAAATAACTTCGAATTGATCGTTAATCGTTTGAATAAACATTTCAATATCCTCAATGGGCTTTCCGTTTCGTTCAATGAAGATTTTTTCGTTTTCTGTTTTAATATTGTTCTCTTTATCAACAAGCAGCTCTTCGTATAATTTCTCACCGGGTCGTAACCCAACTTCGACTATTTTAATATCAACATGGGGGATAAACCCACTCAGTCGTATCATTTTTTCAGCCATATCAATAATTTTAACGGGTTCACCCATATCTAAAATGAATATTTCTCCACCGGTAGCATAAACAGCGGATTGCAGAATCAAGCCGACTGCTTCCGGTATTGTCATAAAATAACGGGTAATTTTTTTGTCGGTTATGGTAACCGGACCGCCTTCAGCAATTTGTTTTTTAAATAATGGAACAACACTGCCGTGGCTCCCTAAAACATTTCCAAAGCGGACAGCTGAATACGAAGTATCCGAAATATGATCAAAGTACTGAATAATTTTCTCGCAGCAGCTTTTGGTTGCGCCCATTACATTGGTAGGTCTTACTGCTTTGTCCGTTGAAACCAATACCATTTTATGGACATAGTATTTGTTTGCCAACTTTGCAACATTGTAAGTCCCCAAGACATTGGTTCGAACCGCCTCAACTGCACTGTCTTCCATCAATGGAACATGTTTGTACGCTGCAGCATGGAAAACAATTTCCGGTTTATACATGCGAAACACTTCTTCTATTCTGGATATATTATATACACTTCCGATTAATGTAATCAAATGTGTATTTTTTTGTTCCAAATCAATCCTTTTGCGAAGGTCAAGCTGAACATCATATGTCGTATTTTCATAAATATCAAATAAAATAAGGGTCCGTGGATTATAGCTTAGAATCTGCGTGCATAATTCGGAACCGATTGATCCGCCTGCTCCAGTCACCAGGACAATTCTGTCTTTTAAAAAATCACTTATTCCCTCATTATCCAGACAAACTATATCCCGGCTCAATAAATCCTCAATCTTGACATCGACAATTTTCGGTTCATGCTGATCGGTAATTTCAGTCATCAGCGGCAATCTTCGAATCTTCACTGATGATGAAGTAATCCATTCAATTATTTCACGTAGCCGCTCCTGCTTGATATTGGCTATTGCGATAATAACTTCTTTTATATTGTATTTTTCAATATAATCTTCTATATTTTTAATCGGACCAAAAATGGGAACGCCATTCAGACGCTGATAAATTTTTTCTGTATCATCATCGACAAATGCGATGACTCGATTTTGTAAATTCGGATTTTTATTGATCTCATCAAAAACCAATTTACCACCACTCCCTGCGCCAATCACAAGTGTAGGAATGGTGTTGTGTACTTTGCCTTTTACCTGTCCGTTAAAAAACCCTAATTTGATTAAAAATCGTTTGGAAGTTCGAAATCCCATTCCCAAAACAAATTCTGTCATGGCTGTAATAACAAGCAGATTTAATGATATGAAGTTATCGGGGCCAATAAACATGAAAATCACATAAAGTAAGACATTTGAAGACAACAGGGCTCCTAAAAATCTAGTCACTTCAGAAAAGCCGACAAATTCCAATAAAAGGCTGTATAAATTAAAAACATATAAAAAGCATATCTTGGCAGCAATAATAATCAGCATCCATAACCACCAGCGGTCAATCGAGAACAAATCTGTATCTTTTACATATTTCAAAGCAAACCAAAAAGCAAATAAAATGATAATAACATCGATAAGTATAAACTGTATTGTTCGAAAATAGCGCTTATTCTCTTTTTTAAACATAGTATACCTCGTAATCTCTTTTACATTTCATTATATCATGCTTCGCCTTTCAATTCAAGTCTAAATAAAAAAATGAGCTTTTGCTCATTTTGTTCCGTACAATCGGTCTCCACAGTCACCAAGACCGGGTACGATATATCCTACCTGATTTAATTTTTCATCTAAACAGGCCAGGAAAATATCTACATCGGGATGGGTTTCCTGCAGTTTTTTAATCCCTTCCGGAGCTCCGACCAATCCGACATAACTGATTCGTTTTGCTCCCCTTGCCTTTAATACACTGATAGCATGGGAAACACTGCCGCCGGTTGCCAGCATTGGATCAACAATCAGCACTTCTGCTTCCGAAATTATTGCGGGGAATTTCGCATAATATTCATGAGGTTCCAGGGTTTCTTCATCCCGATACAAGCCGATGTGTCCTACTTTGGCAGTTGGTATAAGGGTCTGTATACTGTCTACCATTCCCAGCCCAGCCCGTAATATCGGTACTATCACTACTTCCTTGGCCAATTTCTTAACTTTCGCAATCCCAACCGGTGTTTTAACCGTCGTATCATATGTTGGAAGTTCTCTTGTAACTTCGTATGCCATTAACATTCCTATTTCCGAAACAGTCTGTCTGAAGTCTTTCGTTCCTGTTGTTTCATCGCGAATTAAAGACAATTTGTGATGAATCAACGGATGATTGAAAATTACTACTTTTCCATTCATTTTTTTTCCTCCTGTTTTTGAATTAATCCTACTCGTCTTTCGTGCCTTCCCCCTTCAAATTCAGCATTTACAAATGCTCTGGCAATTTTAATTGCTTCTTCAAAAGGAGTGTATTTGGCACCCAAGCACAACACATTACTATCATTATGCTGACGGGCAAGTGTGGCTCCATCGACATTGGTGACCAGTGCAGCTCTGATTTCTTTGACTTTGTTGGCACTAATGCACATTCCAATTCCTGTTGTACAAATGAGAATTCCCAAATCACTTTTTTTGGATACGACATCGTCGCATACTTGTTGTGCATAGACAGGATAATCAACACTTTCCTGGCTGTATGTACCTTCATCAAAAATTTCCCACTCTGTATGTAGGGCATCTACTAACTGCTGTTTCAATAAGAAACCGCCATGATCGCTGCCAATGCTTATTCTCATGATTCGCACCTCACTTTTTTTTATTATATCACAATCCAATCTTCAATACTAGAGAAAAATAAAAATAGTCAAAAATGACTATTTTCGAATAATTGTGGGGACTTCTCCGGTTGCATCGATAATGGTGGATGGTTTGCTAGAAAGACTTTGTTCATCTATAACCAAATAATCAATAAACTGCGCAAATTGTTCTTCGATTTGATCTACCGAATTTAATTCTTTCTCTCCACTTATATTTACTGAAGTAGTAGCCAGAGGACCAAAAAAAGACAATATGGAAAGCGCGATAGCAGAATCAGGCATTCTAAGGGCGACAGTTGGTTTGTCTTTTGTAATGATACCGGAAACACAATCATTTTTCAGAAATAAAAAAGTATATGCACCGGGCCAATAGTTTTCAATTAACTGTTCGGCCAATGGCGATAAAGATAACACAAGATTGGAAATATCCTTGTTGGGTACTAAAATAGCCAAAGGTTTATTTTGATCCCGATTTTTCATTTGATAAATCTTATTGATTGCTTTCCCATCATTCAGCCGTGCTCCAACTCCATAAACTGTATCCGTTGGAAAACAAATAATTTTTTCCTCAATATTCTTGGTCAGCAATTGGGCAAGGGTTACTTTTTCCATAATTCCACAACCTCATTTTGGTACTGTTCTATGCTGATGATACCCTGATCCCGCATCAGCATCAACTCAAGCATGATTTTATCTTTTTCAGATGATTCAAGCTGCTGATACAAAATGTTGAATCCTTTTCTTGTAAGTAACTGCTTGGCAAGTTCAAAATCAATTTCCTCTTCGTCCGGAAATGATGTCGGTTCCTTCTCTTCCAAGGGAAGAGGTTCGTTTTCGTCAAGATCAATTGCTTCCTGCTGCAAGGTCTGAACAAAATCACGATAGGAAAAAACATTTTCCTTTCTGGTCTCTTTTTTAAAGAATCCTTTTTTCGCAAAAGCCATATAACCAATAATCGAACCGAACAGTACGATAATTCCCGCAAAAGTTATGACAATCCAATCCAGTAAAGTCAGTGTTTTCGATAAAGAATTAAAAAACACTCCCTCATCTTGTCCAATCTCTATTTGTGCATAAGTTGAGGAAAAATCATCTGCTTCGACGTGCATGATATCTATTTCCCGGCGGACACTGTTGTATTCATCCAGTACTCTTATCGTAATATCTTTGGCAATTGCAACAGCCAGGAGATAATAATCTCCCCGATGCGTTTTGGTAGGTTGGTATGATTGACCTTCAATTACAATTTCAATACGATGGGAGGATGCCTGATCATTATACAAAAAAATTCCATAAGCCATCTTATTTCTATTAATTCCATGGACAACTTCCCAACTGAAATATTCGTTTTGGTACTCTTCCAAAATGACATACTGACTGTATCCAGCTGCTACTTCTTGATTGAATTCCGTTTTTAACTGGTCAATCGGAAGAGCTAACGCAAGAATAAAGGTTAATACAAATAAAATGCTTTTCATAGGCTACCTCATGATTAAAATTCGTGCTTTTTGTTGTAAGTCAAAATAACAGGTTATATCAGTAAAATATTTCCGTCCGATTTCCTCTATTTCCATTCGCTTATTGGAAGCAATCTCCAGAGCTAAAAACCCATTTGGTTTCAAGCAGGATTTGGCTTGAGGAATTAACCTGCTGTAATGGTCCAATCCATGATTGCCACTGAATAGGGCAAGATTGGGTTCGTTGTTTTTTACCAATTGATCCACTTCTTCCTGAGGATCAATATAGGGCGGATTGGAAATGATAATATCATACTTCCTGTAAATACCCGTCAATAAATCATTTTGCATAAATCGGATGGGACAATGGTGAAAATCTGCATTTTTTTTCGCGATATCCAATGCTTCCGGTGATATATCAATTGCATCTATCTGAGCAGCAGGCCACTTTTTCTGTAAAGCAATTGCAATGCATCCGCTTCCGCAGCCGACATCAACAATACTTTGATGAGACTGTTTTTCTCCCAGTATCATCGTCTTTTCTACCAGTTCTTCTGTTTCAAAACGGGGTATCAAGACTGTAGGTGCAACAAACAGTTTCAATCCGTAAAAATAAGTATGTCCGACAATATACTGAACAGGAATGTTTTTCTCGCAATATCTGTCCATTGCATCTTGTAATAAAGCAATCCATTTTTCCGGAATCGGTTCTTCCATTTTAAGTAAAATTTCCGTCCGTGACAAAGAAGTCAGTTCTGTGACCAAATACCAAATGGCTTCCTTTTCCTGCGCTTTTTTTTCTCCGCTTTTAATTAATTCACGATAAGTCATCATAAATCAATTCCTGCAAACAAAACATTGTATTGACTTCATAAATGGAAGATCCAATATAATTGGCGAGTTCACTTGCCGGAAGCGAAAGTGAGGTTAGTTCAAACAGATCATCACATGTTATGTCCTCATCAATTTTAACAAAAATATGATTCATACATATCCGCCCGACAATCGGATATTTTTTGTTTTTACACAGGACATAAAATCCCTGCAGGCGGCGTGTATAGCCATTTCCATATCCTAAAGGAAGCACAGCAATTTTTTCATCTTCCTGTGCAGTGTATTCTTCATTATATCCAACGGAAGTATGTTTCGGAAGCATCCGAATGCTGATTGGTTTTGCGACCACATCCATTACTTGATTTAAATTATACAATTCTAACCCAACACGGGCATAATTTCCAAAGGAAATGAGTTGATAGGTTGAAGAAGCAGCACAGTGAATCATTGGAAAGTCCATCAGTTTGGTAAATGGTTCAAATAATGCGACTTGTTTTTTACTGGCACCGGGACTGGCAAAATGGGTATAGATTCCTTCAATCTGATACACTGCATTGTTTTTCATTGTATCAATTGCTTCTTTCGCATCGGAGATTGTCTTTATACCCAATCGATTCATTAATGTATCTATTTGAATTTGTACCCGTATTTGTTTTAACGGATATTTCAGCCATTCATATACTTCAGCCAGCGAATTAATGGTAATAACCAAATTGGGATATTGATTCAGTAAGGCATACTGTTCGTAGGGAAGGCTGTTATGTATCATTATAGGAACTTCTATTCCTGCTTCCAATAGAATGATTGCTTCGCTTATCTCATTGACAAACAAATAATCAACTTGTTCTTTTACCAACTCCTGCGCAATGCGGACAGCACCATGACCATAGGCATTGTTTTTAACTACTCCAATGACTTTGGGATAAAAGCGACGAATTGCAGCCAGATTTTTTTTAAGCTGATTTAAATGAATAACTATCATTTTTCCTCCTTATAAAATAAGCCTATTTCTAGGCTTATTCCCCGGATAACTTCCGTTTTTGATCTTCCTGTATCAAAGCCTCGATGACGGGATCCAACTTTCCTTCCATCACACGGTCCAATTGTTGAATGGTAAATCCAATCCGATGATCTGTAACTCGATTTTGGGGATAATTATAGGTTCTAATCTTTTCACTTCGGTCACCATGACCGACTTTTGATAAGCGTTCTTTTCCCTCTTTTTCGTTTTTTTCCTGCATAATTTTATCGTACAGGCGCGCCTGTAATACTTTTAGTGCATTGGCTTTATTTTCATGCTGCGATTTTGCATCCTGGCACTGAACAACAATCCCGCTGGGAAGGTGGGTCACCCGAACAGCTGATTTGGTTGTGTTGACACTTTGTCCTCCCGGACCGGATGAACAGAAAATATCGACACGGACTTCATTCATATCCAATTCCACTTCTATATCATCTGCTTCCGGCATCACCAGTACAGTAGCAGTGGAAGTATGAATACGCCCCTGTGATTCTGTTTCAGGAACCCTTTGTACACGATGGGATCCAGATTCGTATTTTAAGTAAGAATAGACAGCATCGCCATTTATCATGAAATCAATTGCTGAAAAACCCCCATATCCTGTTTCGTCGGCATTGGTTACTTCCAGTTTCCACCCTTTGCTTTCTGCATACTTTGCATACATACGATACAAATCAGCCGCAAAAATATTGGCTTCATCTCCGCCGGCAGCTCCTTTTATCTGAACGATAACATTTTTGTCATCATTTTCATCACGGGGAATCAGGCAGATTTTAATCTCTTCGATCAATTTATCAATTGAAGCTTGTGTTTCTTCCAGTTCCGTTTCCGCCATCTGTGCTATTTCAACATCCTGTTCATTGGCGAGTTCCTTCAATTCCTTACTTGTTTGAACCAATGCTTTATATTCTCGGTATTTTTCAATTGTCTTTTCCAAAGAACGATGCTCTTTCATTATAGCTGTATATTTTTTAATATCATTTGTCAATTGCGGATCCTGTAATAACTGACCCAATTGCTCATATCGTTCTTCCATAATCTGTAATCTTTCAAACATACTTTGTTTCTCCTTTTTTGTTTGCAACAACTAGTCTTTCGGAATAAAAATGCTTTGTGCTCCTTTAAACAGCAGGGGTATTGTATCGGTTGCTCCCTGTCGGTTCTTGGCAATAATCAACTCTGTATTGTGATTGGATGCTCGCTTCATATTCATTTCATCCGCACCTTTAATCGTTTGTTCCCGGAACAGGAACATGACAATGTCAGCATCCTGTTCAATACTGCCCGATTCACGAAGATGAGCCAAAGCAGGTCTTCCTCCGTTTTCTTCTGCACTTCGTGACAGCTGTGACAAAGCCAATACCGGTACATCCAGTTCCCGTGCCATCAGTTTCAAACCACGGGATATTTGTCCTACTTCTTCTACCCGGTTTCCTTTAAAACGGGGAACCTGAATTAACTGTAAATAGTCAACAACGATAAAGTCCAATTTATTTTCCCGTTTTAATTTCAAGCATTTTGCTTTGATATCGATTAAATTGGTATTGCTGGTTTCATCAATATATAAATTCAATCGGTCTACTGCTGATTTTGCTGCAAGTAAGGTTGTCATTTCTGTTGCATTCAGTTTCCCACTGCGAATTTTAGTCAGAGAGAGCCCGGAAAAACTGCTGAACAAACGCATAGTCAGTTGATCCACCCCCATTTCAAGGGAGAAAAACGCAACATTGGCATTGCGGTTGCGACAGGCATTGGAAGCAATATTAAGAGCTAAAGCAGATTTCCCGATTCCAGGTCTTGCTGCCAGGATAATGAGTTCTCCTTTTTGAAAACCGAATGTTAATTTATTTAACTCTTCAAATCCGGTATCCAACCCGATAATTTTTCCTTCGGTTGACTTGTTGGCTTCAATAATATCAAGAACCTGATTGGTAAAGCGGTGAATTTTCTTGATATCCGATGTTCTCCTGCGGTCAACAATCTGATTTAACCTTTTCTGTGCTTTCTCGCCGATTAAATAGAAGGGATCGGATCCATCGAGAATAGAGGAACCTATCTCGCTTGTTGCATAGTATAATTCTCTTAATAATGATTTTTCTTCAATTATTTCCAAATAAGAACTGACATCAGCAACACTGGGAACCTCTTCAATGATATTATATAAATAATTTGTACCACCACTTGCTTCCAACAGGTTTCTTCTTTTCAGTTCGTCCAGTACTTTTACTTGTTCTACCTGACCTTCATTGGAGTACAGATGACTGATGGCCTGCATAATATTTTTGTTTTCTCGCACATAAAAATCTTCTGGTCCGACTCGATTCAATACTTCCCCGACAATCTCCGGCTCAATGAATAAACAACCAATAATATACTTTTCCGCTTCGATACTGAACGGAATTTTTTCTTTTGCTTCCATTTACAATCCCTTTTCTACCACATATAAAGTGATAATAGCTGTAACTTCTTTATGAAGCTGAATCGGTATTTTGTACGTGCCTAAAGCATCGACATCTTTATCCATAATGATTTTTCTCTTATCCAAATCCAGATTGAATTGACTTTTAAATTCATCAACTATTTGTTTTGTTGAAACGGAACCGAACAGTTTTCCGGCCTTTCCAACCCGAACACCGATTTGAATGGGGGAACTTTCCACTTTAAGTTTCAACTCCTGCATTTCTTTCAAATGCTTTTCTGCTTCCTGCCGCTCAACCATTTTCCCAAATTCCAAATGTTTGATATTATCAATGGTCGCTTCAATAGCCTGTCCGCTTCTGATTAAGAAATTGGCATGTCCGGCAGGTATATCAATAATATCGTTCACTTTTCCTTTGCCTTTTACATTGGCAGTTAAAATGACTTTCATCGAATCCACTCCTTTTTGGTGCTGTTCTTTTAATATCTGTAAGAGCTGTGCTTTCACTTCTTTTACATCGCTTACTTTTAACTGGGCTGCTGCATTGTTATAATGTCCTCCGCCACCCATCTTTTCCATTACAATCTGAACATTTCCTTCGTCAAAGCTGCGCGCAGATATGCCTACAGTGTCTTTGGCAATTTTACCGATGGCAAAAGCCATTTTCAAATTTTCCATTGCTATTACATTATCAGCAACTTTCGCAATAAATGCTCTTTTATAAATGTCATCATCGCAGACGGCAATTCCGATTGTGCCATCTATAATATCAATATTATTTAAAAACTGAACACGTTTCGTAAAATCCCTGCTGTCTTCCCGCAAGTATTTCAGTACTTTCGCAATCTGTGCTCCAAAAGTTTGGAGTTTCGCTAAAACACGAAATGTCCGTTCACTTGTCCGGTACAGGAAATTATTGGTATCAACAATAATTCCAAGCAAAAGCCAATTAGCCTCCACATCGGATAATTCATATTTTACTATTCCCATATAGTCAATCAATTCGACGACCAATTCAACTGATGAGGAAGCTGAAGTCAAAGCATAAATATAATTGTAGTCATTGACAGCATGAAAATTGCGGCGGTGATGGTCGATAATAGCCAACTTTTTAGCTTTCTTGTAGATACGTTCATCCAAAAATAAATTCTGATACTGACAGTCAACAATAATTAACAACGTATTGTCATTCATGATCGATAATATTTCCTTGGGATTCATAAAGGCCGTTAAATAATATAAATGCTCTTGTTTTATCGAATCATAAATATTGATGACTGTGTCGTCAATGGACTGCTCGGAAAAAGCAATCGTTGCTTCTTTGTTTAAAGATTTTGCAATACTTCGAAGGGCAACACAGGAGCCAAATGCATCGGCATCCATATCCTTATGTGACATGATGACAACATTGGAAGCCCCCATTATGATATCACGCAATTCTTCTGCTTTGATCCGCACACCGATTGGTGTTCTCGTTTCAAATGATTCTGTTTTTGCACCGAAGAACTGTACTTCATTAAATGTTTTTACTACTGCCTGATTACCGCCACGGTCTAAAGCAAGATTTAACTGTTCATTTGCCTGTTCCATTAAATCAATCGGATTATCATCATTGCAGGCAATACCAATGCTCGCTGTCAGGCGTAAATTCTGTTTTAAACAATAATCTTTTATTTGTTCTATAATATCAAAATTACTGTTCATCAATTTTTCAACAATCTGAAAATGAATAATGAGAAGGAATTTTTGCTCAGTGAAACTCTTAACTGCAAAATGATATTTCTCCGCCCAATTGTTGATTAATCCAATTAAATTGGCAATTTGCATGGATCTTTCCTGCGGGTCAAGTTCTTCCAGTGCTTCATCAAAATTATCCAAATTCAATATTCCCAAAGCCAGTGTCCGATTGCGGTACTTGACCAGAACATTGGTTTTTTCTGTAACATCCGTTAAATACAGAACATGGTGATCCGGAAGAATCTGACAGTCATATGTTTTACCGTAAATGTTTGTCTGAAATGTAGGTTGCTTGTTTTGAATAAATGTAGCAACATCATCTGCCAGATCATGTAAATTTCTTTCCACCAAAGGGCTCATGAAAATCTCTTTTGCATAATTGTTCGCCCATTCTACCATATTTTTTGTATCATAAACGACAATTCCAATAGGAATTTTATTGAATGCCACTTCACCAGCGCGTTTGACACGATAGGATATGCTGTTCCACAACCCCATTTTGTTTTCCAAATAGGTCAGGCGTTTCATTTCATTGTAGAAATTGATATAAAGGGCTTCCAAACTGATTGAAAAACCTAAGAAGGCAAATAACGCATACTTAACATAAATGGGAATATTTACTTGCGGTATGATAAAACTGGCTATTAACAGTCCTGTTGCCAGAATAATTAATATACTAATGAACCACTGGTTTCTGCGATAATTTTTCATAAAATTCACCTAATTCATTATAACATATTTTTAAAAAAAATTGAATAAGAAATTTGTGTTTTCCATATTAGTTAAAAAAACCATAACTCAGTTATGGTTTTTCGTGACTATTCTTTTACAAACGGTAATAAAGCCATGTGACGAGCACGTTTAATAGCAACTGCTAATTCTCTTTGGTAAATTGCTTTTGTTCCTGTAACACGACGGGGAAGAATTTTCCCACGGTCTGAAACGTACTTACGCAACAATTCAAAATCAGCAAAATCTATTTTTTCTACTTTATGTTCTGTAAAATAACAAGTCTTTTTTCTTTTACTGCGAAAACCTGCCATTATTTTTCCTCCTATTAAAATGGTAAGTCATCATTTGAAATATCAAATTGATTATTTAAATTTTCAAATGGACTTTCTTGTTTAGTGGGTTTTTCTTCCCTTCTAAATGTGGAATTTTGTGGCTGATTATTATTTCGTTGGTAACTTGGTTGACTGCGATTCATATAGGGCTGATCATCCATCGGCGGTTGAAAACCATACTCATCTTGACGTTTGGGCTCTAGAAAATGAATGCTTTCACATAATACTTCCGTAATATAACGCGTAATACCATTGGGATCATCATATTGTCTGGTTTGGATTTGACCTTCCAATCCGAATTGAGCTCCCTTATGAATATATTTAGTTATCAGTTCTGCTGTCTGTCGCCATGCTACACAGTTAATAAAATCAGCTTGTCGTTCTCCGTTCCTGTTTTGATATGACCGATTAACGGCCAATGTAAACTGAACGTAAGGAATATCAGAACCCGTTCTTTTTAGTTCCGGTTCTTTGGTGATTCTTCCAATTAAAATAACTCTATTCATTGTTTCTCCTCATTATTCCTTGACAATGATATGTCTGATAATATCTTCACGAATATTAGATAAACGTTCGTATTCATCGACAGCTTCAACTGTAGCATTGGTAATGAAAACAACATAATATCCTTTACGGAAATCGTTAATTTCATAGGCCAATTCTCTC
Organism: Bacilli bacterium; assembly: GCA_028691905.1. Classification (GTDB taxonomy): domain Bacteria; phylum Bacillota_I; class Bacilli_A; order ML615J-28; family CAG-698; genus JAQVOS01. The sequence goes on along the minus strand of JAQUYJ010000011.1, from coordinate 2,460 downwards.
ATACCCCATAAATCAACCTGAACAATTTCACTTCCGTTATCAGTGAAGATTTTATTCATTTCTTCAACAACGTTCTTGTATTGTTCTTCTGTTAGATCTGGGCGAATGATGTACATACCTTTATACTTTTTCATTCTTGCACCTCCTTCTGGACAAAACGGCTTCTTAACGAAGCAAGGGGTGAGGTTCACTCACGCGATATTTATTATACCCCAAATTGCTTGAAAAGTCAAAAGTTATTTAATATTCCACTTTCACTTTTCCGATTAATTTGGAAAATAGTTCCATGACCGGCAGTGCTGACTGCATCATTAATAATAAAAACAGTAAGTCAATGGTTTCAAGTGGTACCAGCTTTAAGAAATCATTGATAAAGCCGACCTGATTGATTGCCAGTACTACAGATAGCAAACAGGCAAATATGACAAATCCTACAACCAACCGTTTCCACCACACATATGGTTTAGCAACCTGAACCAGTATCAACAGGCATATTGCTGTAGTCATAATGATGGAAATAGTGGAATAGGTTTCTTTTGTCCAGGAAAAAACCGTTAAATATTGTGATAAGAAATACATGACACCATGAAACAATACAACAGTCAAAGCAGCAGGCAGGGTTCTTCGCAATACATTTAATATAAACTTTCCCTGTACTTTTTCGGTATTGGGCTGCACAGCAAGAATAATTGCTGGAAAACCAATCGCGAAGAATTCAATTAACCATAACTGTGAAGCCTGGAATGGATAGCGATAGTTCAGTACGATATACATAATGGTTAAAAGAATGGTAAAAATCGTCTTTACTAAGAAAAGGGTTGATGTTCTTTGAATATTATTGATAACTCTTCTTCCTTCAGCGACTACCTTAGGCATGCTGGCAAAATTGGAGTCCATTAAAACCAAATGAGAAACATATCTTGTTGCTTCACTTCCCGATGCCATTGCGATTGAAGTATCTGCTTCTTTTAAGGCAAGAATATCATTTACACCGTCACCAGTCATCGCAACGGTTTTCTTTTGCGCTTTTAATGCCCGGACCAAAACCCGTTTCTGTGATGGACTCACGCGTCCAAATACTGTATAATCCAAAGCGATATCGGTTACTTCTTCATCGCTTAATCCTTCCAAACTGATAAACCGCTCCGCATTGACAACCCCTGCCCGGGAAGCAATTTCTGATACAGTAAGGGGATTATCTCCGGAAATGACTTTGATATCAACACCGTTGTTTTTAAAATATTCCAATGTTGCATAGGCCTGTTCCCGGATATGATCCTGTATAACAATTAGAGCCAGTGGTTTAACCGATTTCGGGGTCTGTCCTTCTTTAATACCGGTATGAATATATCCCAAAACCAAAACACGACAGCCTTGGCTGGCAAACCGTTCTACTTTGGTTTTCACTTTATCATATTGATCGGTCAATACGAATTCAGGTGCACCAATACAGAATGTACCGACCTGTTCTTTTGTTGCAGGATTCTGAAAAGTAGCAGCACTGTATTTTCTTTTTGAAGAAAACGGAATAAGATTGGTCGCTTTCAATACCGAATTTTTATCAAAATAACGAATAAGCGCTTCACTTGTCGGATTGGTATCCTTAAAGGCATTCATCATCGAACCGATAATTTCCCGGATAGTATAATCCGTTACATTTTTGACTTCGATACAATCCAGCACGCGCATTGTTCCGTCTGTAATTGTCCCTGTTTTGTCTAAACACAGCACGTCTACCCGGGCAAGCATCTCAATGCAGTATAATTCTTGGACTAAAGTATTGTTTTTACCAAGATTGATTACACCTACTGCCAAGGCAACACTGGTCAATAAGAACAGACCGGATGGTATCATACCGATGATAACAGCTGCTGCTGATTCAATTCCTTCTGTATAGCGGGCAAAAAACAGTACTTCACTTGATCCAGACCATGCCCGATAAAAAGTCAGTGCTCCCAAAGGAATAATAATGATAGCGACAGAACGAATAATTACTTTCAATGTACGCATTAATTCTGATCGTGGCGGTTGATGTTTCTTGGCTTCACTCGCCAATTTTTCAATATAATTTTGGCTTCCGACATGGTCAACCCGGGCATAACAAGTACCGCTTACAATAAAGCTGCCTGAATACAGTAAATCCCCGGGTCCTTTGCTGATTGGATCTGCCTCACCGGTAATCAGGGATTCATTCACTTCCACCGTACCTTCAGCAATGATACTGTCGGCATAAATCTGATTACCCGAAGTAAAATAAGCTATATCGTCCAAGACAACTTCATTTGTAGCAACGACTGTTTTTTCTCCACCACGTATAAGCGTTGCCTTTGGAGCAGAAACCAAAGACAATTTATCAATTGTCTTTTTTGCTTTTATTTCCTGCATAATTCCAATTATGATATTAGGAATAATAACCGGTAAATAAGTTAAATTATGCCAGCTTTGCGCTAAACAAAGAAG
>JAQUYJ010000010.1 GCA_028691905.1 Bacilli bacterium | reverse complement strand
GGTAGTAAGTTCCTGTGCGAAAAGAATCGGTCCTCTTTTAACCGAATAACTTTGATCGGGATTGGTTATAACAGACACTTCAAAATCAAAATGCATTTTGATTATCGTATTGGCCCCTACGAAACAGCAGTACCCTTTTTCGTTTTCCACAGTAATCTCTTTGCCATCGATTTGAAGATAGGTCCTTACACCATAGGGCAGGCGAAGATAAATCTGTTTTTTTGTGCAGTACGAAAACCTGATTTCCACTTCATCGGAAAATGGATAATCTGTGATGATTTCCCACTTGGCATCCTCCAAGGTATAGATTCCTGGAACATAAAAAGCAAAATACAGAGAGTCACTGTCATACAATACACAAGAAGACAGAAATTTAGGAAAGGCCTGATGCATATTGGCAGCACAGCACCCGAAATGGGGAGCAATACCAAACATCGTACCTGCTTTACCCACATCAAAGAACGGTCCCTTTTTTAGACCGGCACTGGTTTGGTTTACCTGCTGGACATATTGATGACTGCAGAAGTCGCGTGAAAAATATGCAGGAAGAATGTTGGTTGCCATCCATTCCGCCTGATCGGCATAGGATAAATCCCCGGTTACGCGCATGATTTCTCCCAGTGAATACAGTAATTCCGCAGTGGTACACAATTCCATCCCCTGGTAAGGAGAAGTGCCGTTTAAGTGCTCATCACTTGAAAAGACAAGCGTAGCATTGCCGTGGTCTTTCTGCAGTTGAGCCAAAAGCGAAGGGATAATACTTGGCTTTTTGGTATAGGCCGGATACTTGACTGCCATCGCGATATTGACGCCGTGAGTCAGTAAAAACTGTTGATTGAAGTAATTTTTCTGACTTTTGACAATCTGTTGTTTTGACCGTATTTTGTTTTTATACATTTTATCCAGTAAAACAAACAGCGGTTTGGTTATTAAAAACAGGGGTCTGTTTAAATAGTATTTTGTTTTCTTATGATAGGGGAATGCTTGAAAACATTGGTTCCAGTCAAAACAGTATTTTTCAATTTGACTGGCTAGATCGATACAGTTCTGATTAGCTGTTTCCTTGATGACATATTCCAAAGCCGGCATCATTTCCAGTCCCCGTACATGAGCCCAAAAATAAAGCGGCTGGGTGGGCAGCATCTTCTTCATATAGCAAAAGAAGTGCTCCAGCAACAACAGAACCTGTTTGTCTTTTGTATTCTGATAGTAGGTAAGAAGCCCTTTGGTAGCAACGATTCGCGGCCACCAGTCACGATTGCTTTTCGGTCCAAAAAAACCGGTTACTTCCTGAGAATCACAGATAGCACGTACCCATCTGTGTACTTTCTGCAACAGCATCCCGTCTTTCACCAGAAAAGCCAGAGCAACCAACCCATCAAAGTAATACGGTCCCCTTTCCCAGTCTTCCTTCGCTCCACCAAGCCAGGCTGAAGAAGGACCGAGATCCTCCCATACCTCTTCGATATGGCCGGTCAGTCCATTAGCCTGCTTCTTCAGTAAATCCAAGGCATAGCCCTGCAGGTTTATTTGCTGTGCTGTCATTTTATTTAATGATTTCATCTATTTTTCCTCATAGGTATTATATCAAAAATAGACAAAAATAAAAATACAATTTAAAAAAGTATTGCTTTCCGGCAATACTTTTGTTTTTATTTCTTTATTTTCACATTCATATTTTCAATATCAAGGCCTTTTAAATCATTCAGAAATTTCGAAAACTTGACATACCCCAGTGCTTTTAAGTTGAAATTGGGATATTTCTCCATTACTTTCTGATTTAATTCCCCCATATTCATCGTTTGCTTTTTAGCCTGTCCCAAAATTTCAATAATCAATTCTTCAATCGATTTTTCGCCCTTGTTGAAGTCTTTCAGTTTCACAAAGGGAACGCTTTTCCTTTTCTCAATGGTAAATTCGGACAGGGTTGAAACGAATTTCAACAGGCTGGTATAGCCATAGTTACGGGCATCAAAGTCCGGGAACCGTTTGACCAGATGATTTCCCAAATCAGCCAGATTAATCATCCCATTGCTGCCGGATTCATTGATAATGTCAGGAATAACTTTTCGTATGACAGTAATATCATTGATGGCAATCTGCGATTCGTGCTCATCTTCATCAACCAAAATTTCCAAATATTTGAATTCACTGCAGGCGGAAATAAAAGGTTTCGGAGTTTTCTTTTCACCCATCCCAATAACCATTTTCCCCGATTCCCGGAACCTTGCGGCAAGTCTGGTGAAGTCGCTGTCCGAGGAAACAATACAGAAGCCATCGACATCCTTACTGGATAAAATATCCATTCCGTCAATAATCATCGCCGAATCGGAAGAATTTTTTCCCGTTGTATAGTTGTATTGCTGGACTGGGGTAATCGAGTATTCCAGGAGGGTATCCTTCCATCCCTGTTTGGTTGTACTTGTCCAATCCCCATATATCCGTTTAATTGTCAGTGTCCCGTAATTGCTTATTTCATCCAAAATGTATTTAATATACCTGGAAGACACATTGTCTGCATCAATTAAAAGAGCAAATTTTCTTTCTGTATCCATCTTTATAATCCTTTCTGTGTTCAACTTATTATAACATAAAAAGATAGTTATTTACCATATCATTTTTATTTTTCTTATTTTTATGCTATACTACTAAAAGAGGTATTAAAAATGAATACAATCCCAAAAAACATTTTAAAACAAATTCAAAAAGTACAAAAAGCTGAAATCACAGAATATCATGTTTACAAAAACATTGCAAAAAGAACAAAGGACGAAAAAAACAGAGCCATCCTCGAACGGATTGCTGCGCAAGAAAAAGCTCACTATGAGATATGGACCCGTGTTTTAAACAAACCGACAAAACCAAACCGCTTTGCTATTTTTATCTATCAGATACTCCATATTTTATTGGGTTACACCTTCACTTTAAAAATAATGGAAAAAGGGGAAGCAGGAGCAGAAGCACTCTATATGCAACTCGAAAAATACGAAAAAAATGCCGGTCAAATTGCCCTCGAAGAACAGGAACATGAAAAAGAATTACTCGATATGCTTGATGAAGAACGCCTGAATTACGTTGGGTCGATTGTTTTGGGTCTCAATGATGCTTTGGTGGAATTGACCGGAGCCATTGCCGGCTTGACGCTTGCTTTTGCTGATTCGAAAATAATAAGTCTGTCAGCCATCATCACTGGAATTGCAGCGAGTCTTTCCATGGCATCCAGCGAGTATCTAAGTGCCAAAACAGACAATAATCCAAATGCGAAAAAAAGTGCCCTCTATACCGGTGTAGCTTATATTATTACTGTTGCGATTCTCGTTTTGCCCTATCTGCTGATTCCCAACAACCATTTTCTTTCCCTGGGTATTATGCTCGCAAGTGTTGTTATCATTATCTTTTTCTTTAATTACTACATTTCCGTTGCGAAGAACCTCCCTTTCAAAGGCCGGTTCTGGCAGATGGTAGCAATCAGCCTGGGAGTGTCCCTCATTTCCTTTGGCATAGGTTATGTCGTAAAATTATTGTTCGGCATCGAATTATAAAAAAAATCCAAGTTCGCTTGGATTTTTATAATGGCAGGGCCAGATTGATTTGAACAATCGAATGACGGAGTCAAAGTCCGTTGCCTTACCGCTTGGCTATGGCCCTATTTTTAAAATTTGGGAATCATACGATTCCTCGAAAAAAAGGGAAATGGTGGAGGGGAGTGGATTCGAACCACCGAACTCTGAGAGAGTGGATTTACAGTCCACCGCGTTTAGCCACTTCGCTACCCCTCCACAAGCAGTTCATCAACAAACTGCTAGTATATTTTACACTATAAGGAGCTAAAAATCAAGTATTTTCTCCTTTTATTTTTGTTTCATTATTCCGATATTACTTTCGGAAATATCGTTATCAGTGTACTTAAATTAATATACATCAATTCAAAATAATCCTTGTTGTCTGCTTCTTCCCGGGAAGTAATCGTTGCAATGTTATGCAAAGTCACCTGCGTCAGATTAGCCTCACTCACATACTGATTGACAACAGCACAGATTGCTTCATTGGTCGTCACTGCGATATATTCGATATTATTATCTCTTATTTTTTGTAAATTCTCAATGAATACACTGGGAATGACATCGCAGCTGTGATTGTCAATTCTGGCCCTTATCCGTTCAATACCATAACGGTTCTGCCAGTACAGATACGCATCATGATCAACAAGTATAATTTTTTTGGCGATTTCCGGATTACGGAAAGCTGTTATATAGTCGCTGTCAAGTTGCTGTAGCTTTTCTGTCAGTGCAGCATGATTGACACGAAATTCCTGTTCATGTTCCGGTGCCACTGCAATCAGGTTCGTTAAAATGACATTGGCCATAATGACCATCCTACTCGGATCGAGCCAAATATGGGGATCAACCGAATGAGGGTGGGTACTGTGATCATCGGGCAAATATTCTTCGCCGTCATAATCCAGCAATACAACGGATTCCGATAATTCCACCAGAGTGGTGTTACTGTCCTTAAATGTGGAATCTTCCGCATTTTCTATAAATGCTTCCAACCCCGCTCCAACATAAAACACCAGTTTACTTCTTGTCATTCGTACAATTGTATTGGCAGGTGGTTCATAATCATGAACATCTGCTCCCCGCGGATAGCAGGTATCCACTTTTAAATGTTCTTTGACGATTTCTTTTGTCATGAATTCAATCGGGTAAATCGATGTATAGATATCGGCCTGTTCACTTGTCGTACAGGCACTTAATCCGAATGCAAGCAAAAAGAATAAAAGGATTATTTTTATTTTATTCATTTTGTTTCCTCCTTAATCAAAGTGGGAAAATCCTGAACCATCCATTCAACGGTTGTCACTTTGTAACCATGGACCGTTTTTTGTGCTGTGATGATATCCAGTTCACTTTCATTTAAATAGCGAAGTATTTTTTCTGTTTTCGGATATAGAAGAACCAGCTTTAACGTTCTTTTTTCAAAAACAAATTCTTTCTTTAAAAACAGTTTCAACTCGTTCATATAACGCTGTTTGGGATAGGCTCTTCCCGGATGAAACGGATTACCGCCCCAGGTAAGACTCCATGTGTCCTTACTGTTGATGGTCACACAGGAGTGGGCAGGAATCGACACGACCTTAATCAAGATCAATAGATTGGAATCTTCCAAGGCATAATCGTATAAGGTGTTCTTTTCGACTGTCAGATGAAAAGAACTGAACTGTTCCAAAAATGTGATTATTTTTTTTTGCTCTTGTACGGGTCGGATGACCATCTCATAAAGAAGGGCAAGAACCATTACAGCCAACGCAGTATATACAAATTCCATATTATCCTCTTTTTTTTGTATTATACCATTGAAACCTTATTTATGCAATAAAGTTTGCGATTTGTTTGCGAAAAGGAGGGTTGTATGTTACAATGATAGAAAAAGGAGAAAACATATGTTCCTCATTCAGATATCAACATTTTTATTTATAATGATGATGGTGATTACCGCCGGATTAATCACAACCATCATCATCCTCGTGATTTATATTCTCAAGTTTATTAAAAAAACAGGGGAAGACAAACGGGCAATTTTCCGGGAATTAAATGAACAGGCTCATCCCGACGGGATTGTTTTTTTAGGAGATTCTTTAACTGATTTCTATCACACCGATGAATTTTTCTACGGTGCCGATATATATAACCGGGGAATTGCCGGTGATACAACGGATGGTGTTTTGGACCGTCTGGAAGACAATGTCTTTAAAATTAAACCCCGCAAAATATTCCTCCAGATCGGTACCAATGATTTTTTGCTGAAACGTACTCCCCAGGAAATCGCCGGAAATATCATTAAAATTATAAAGGAAATCACAGACAGAAAAATTATGCTCTATGTATTGAGTCTTTATCCCGTTCATCCACGGGCTACTGTTTACAGTAAAGTATTGGTCCGTCCCCGTACCAATCCTGCAATTGAAGAAATCAATGCAGTTATCAAAGCCTACTGTGAAAGCCATGACATTGTCTATATTGATATCTATCCCCACCTGCTGGGGGAAGACGGTTTTCTGAAAAAAGAATATACGGTTGAAGGTCTTCATATTTCCCTGCCCGGGTACATGGTTATTACGAACCTATTGACCCCCTTCATCCCTTAAAACCGCTCTTTCTTTTTTAAAAAATATATGGTATAATAGTGAATAAAAAAAGAGGTGCCCTATGAATTTTGAATCCAATCTGAATGATCAAGAACTCGTCAGAAGAAAAAAAATGGAAGAATTGCGGGCCAAAGGAATCGATCCTTTCGGTCAGAAATTCATCCGTACATCTGATTCCAAACAAATAAATGAACTGTATGCTTCCTATACCAAAGAGGAACTGCACGAATTAAACAAAGAAGTGCAGGTTGCGGGAAGAATCATGTCGAAACGAAGCAAAGGCAAAGCCGGATTTATGCATATTCAGGACCGTTACGGTTATCTGCAGATCTATGTCCGAAGTGATGCCTTAACCGAAGAAGAATTTGATTGCTTTGATAAAGGCGATTTAGGGGATATTGTTGGGATTACCGGGTTGGTAATCCGAACCAATACGGGCGAACTGACCGTTAAAGCAACGACTTACACCCATCTGACAAAAGCACTCCGCCCCCTGCCCGAAAAGTTTCATGGCTTACAGGATAAGGAAGAAGCACGAAGACACCGCTATGTTGATTTAATCGTCAATGAAGAATCGAAACGGATTGCTTTTCTGCGTCCTAAAATCATTCGTGCTTTCCAACACTTTTTTGATAAAAGAGGGTTTGTGGAAGTGGAAACCCCCATTCTCCAACCTATTTTAGGGGGAGCAAATGCCCGACCGTTCACTACCCATCATAATGCTTTGGATATGGACTTTTATCTGCGGATTGCTACCGAATTGCCCCTCAAGCGACTGATTGTTGGTGGGATGGAAGCTGTCTATGAAATCGGAAGATTATTCAGAAATGAAGGAATGGACTCGACCCACAACCCTGAATTCACTACCGTTGAAGCTTATTTAGCCTATTCGGATATGGAAGGAATGATGGATCTGATTGAAGCCTGTTTTTCTGAAGTTGCCATGGAGGTACTGGGAACCACAGCCCTGTCCTATCAGGGAAATGAAATCAGTCTGGCTGCCGGTTTCAAGCGAATTCATATGGTTGATGCCATCAAGCAATATACCAATATTGATTTCTTCCAGGTAATTTCCACTGAAGAAGCCCTTCTCCTGGCAGAAGAACACAATATAATTGTCAACAAGCATGAACAAAGTTATGGCCATGTTATTAATTTATTCTTTGAGAAATATGTAGAAGAGCATCTGATTCAACCGACATTTGTTTATGGTCACCCTTTGGAAATCAGTCCCCTCGCCAAGAAGAGTAAAATGGATCCCCGTTTTACCGACCGCTTCGAACTGTTCATCAACAAAAAAGAATATGCCAACGCCTTTTCAGAATTAAATGACCCGATTGATCAAAAACAGCGCTTTGAAAACCAACTGAAAGAAAAAGATTTGGGAAATGAAGAAGCAAACGAAATGGATTATGATTTTGTGGAAGCACTTGAATACGGAATGGCTCCTACCGGAGGTCTTGGAATCGGTATTGACCGAACTGTAATGCTCTTGACTGGAGCTGACTCCATTCGCGATGTTTTACTCTTCCCTCATATGCGTACAAAATAAAAAGCACGGATCCGTGCTTTTTTTAAATATCCAGTTCTTCTGCTGCCTGGGGAAATATTTCAGGAGTGGTAAGGACCGTCTGCTTGTGGGGAATGACATGAAGCAGGAGCTGATCCCACTCCTCATACTGTTCGGGTGCAACTTTTTTGTGGGTATGGAGAGCTTTTTCCAGTTTCTCCAATATCGGTTCGATTACTTCCGCAGCATAGGGGGTATATCTTTCCTGTTCCAGAAGACTGTCTTTTACGTCCTCCATATAGAACAAGTAATAAATTACCCGGTCAAAGGCCAGTATCTGATGAATATCATGATGAAAGTAATTAGCCAGATACTGTTTAAAATCATTTACTTTCTGATACAAGTAGGCATACCCGACATCATAAATTATATCCAAATCGACATTTCTGTCTTTTTCTGGTAATTGATCGATATAGGTAGTTACTTTCAAAACCGTATTCCACTGATCAAATACCAAAGAATCATGGTGATACAGTTCATGGAATAAATCATCGTGTTCTTCGGCCCAGGAAAGAAAATCACTTTTCATTCTTTTGCTCCTTGAAATACATCTTATATTGAACTTTTCCTTTTTTATTCTTTTTCATATTGTTATTGGCGAGTTTTCTGAATAAGGCAACACTGCCTTCGATGATATCCGCTTTCACGATAAACACCCCTTGATTGGCAGCCAAATAAATATAGATATACTCTTTTGTCTCACAGATTACTTCAATTTGGTTCCAGCCAATGACTGTCTTTCCTTCCACCAAGTCAATACTGCGGGTAATTTTTGCTTTGGTTACTTCAATCGTATCCGTTGACTCTTTTCTTTCCTTGGTTTCTTTACGGACAATATCATTTACCTTCATAATCATCAACAAGGGTGTAATCATGACCGTAAAAGCCGCCAAAATCCAGGAAGTCATAATTTGGTTGGGATCGGTCAACTTGGTTGAATTATAGATTGCCCATCCGACAACAAACAACGCAACAACGATAACAAATACAGTTGTCCGATTGCGAAAGAACATATGAAAGAAATAAAAATCCCGATGCTGTTTACGTGAATATTTTGTCCTTGATACTATTTTGTCCATAAGAACCTCCATTTATACAACATTATACCATATAGATCGCTAAAAAACTAGAAAAATTGCATTTTTCACCCCCTTTGTGCTATAATAATAGAAGGTGATTTTATGGATAAATTTGTGAAAGCATTGGCAATGAATAATCAGATTCGGGTTTTTCTTGTCAACAATACCGAAACAGTGAATGAAGCAATCAAACGCCATGACCTGTGGCCATCTGCTGCTTCCGTCCTCGGAAAAGTCATGGCAATCGGAGCAATGATGGGAGGCCTGCTGAAGGGTGATGAAGCACTTACCATCAAAGTGAACGGTAATGGTCCGATCGGTAACGTCATCGTTGATGCAAACGGTTCGCTGGATGTAAGAGGATATGTTGATCATCCCCATGTTCATTTCTCCAGCCAAAAAAGTGGACTCGATGATGCTTTAACTGTTGGTTTGGACGGGTACCTGGACGTTATAAAGGATTTGAAATTAAAAGATCTCTTCACATCAACGATTGCTCTGCAAAGTTCCCTTGCTTCCACTTTCAACTATTATTTTATGGAAAGCGAACAAACCCCGACAGCAATTTCGTTGGGGGTACTGATTGATGTGGATAATACCTGTAAGACAAGTGGGGGAATTATTCTCCAAGTTCTTCCCAACGCAACAGAATCCACGATTCTTGCTTTGGAGAAAAGAGTCCAATCGCTCAATCAATTCAGTCAATTGCTCGACACAACCAGCCTCATCGATATATTGAATCTGCTCTTTGATCAGGACTATACCCTTTTGGAAGAAAAGGCTACGCGCTTTTTCTGTTCCTGTTCCAAGGAAAGTTTTGCCCGAGCATTACTGACCCTCGGTTGGGAGGAACTGGATAAAATCAACAGGGAAGATCATCATATCGATACCGTCTGCCACTACTGCAACAGTACCTATCATTTTGATGAAGAAGATATAAAAAAAATCATGAAGGAGCTAACCCATGAATAAAGACTATTTATTACAGTTTGCGAAATCCATTCTCGCAATTGACAGCCCAAGTGGATTCACCAAGAATATCATTACTTATCTGGAAAATGAGTGCCGGCATATGAATCTCATTTATGAAAAGAACAACAAAGGAAATCTGATCATTACAATTCCCGGACAAAATAATTATACGATTGGTTTAAGTGCCCATGTTGATACATTGGGAGCGATGGTCCGCTCGGTTAAAAGTGATGGAACCCTTGCTTTCACGCTGATTGGAGGACCGCTTTTACCTACATATGATGGTGAATACTGTCGGATATATACAAGGGATAACAAAATTTTCCAAGGGACTTTTCTATCTGATGCCCCTTCCATCCATGTCTTTGAAGATGCGAAAAGCATGACAAGGGACAGCTCCCATATGCATATCCGTCTCGATGAAATGACTAAAAACAAAAAGGACACTCAGGAACTGGGAATTGCTCCCGGTGATTTTATTGCTGTTGATCCCAAGACAACAATCACAGAAAACGGATTTATCAAATCACGTTTTCTGGATGACAAAATCAGTGTTGCCATTTTGTTTGGTTTGATTGAACACATTCATACCAACAACCTCAAACCAAAAAACACTTTGAAAATCATTATTTCCACTTATGAAGAAGTGGGTCATGGTGGATCACACATTCCTTCTGTTGATGAAATGCTGGCAGTTGATATGGGTTGTATCGGTCTCGATTTAACCTGTACTGAATACGATGTATCAATCTGTGCGAAAGATTCATCCGGTCCCTACGATTATGATATGACTTCCAAATTAATCAAACTCGCAAAAGACAATCACTTGCAATTTGCTGTTGATATTTACCCAATGTATGGATCCGATGTTTCTGCTGCACTCCGCGCCGGAAACAATATCAAAGGTGCTTTAATCGGTCCGGGTGTCCACGCTTCCCACGGCATGGAAAGAACACATATTCAAGGGGTGGAAAATACGTTGAAATTATTATTCGCATACTGCGGCGTGTAAAAAAAATCAGAGCATGTGCTCTGATTTTTATTTTGTAATAATAATATAACCAACTTCATCATAAACTGTTGAACGCAAGCGGTAATGAAAAATCAAGAAATGCAGTGATTCATCAGCCCGAAATTTACTGGAAACGAATGGGCCGGATATAATTACCTTTGAACCGACAATGATGTAATCTTCTTTTGATATATCATTTCCGGTAATACTTACCACTTCTCCATCAAACAGGTTAAATTCCAATTGAATATCCTGACATTCCACATACCCGATTTCACTTTGACTGATTAAATAAGGTCTTCTGTCATCTGTAATTTCAATCAGGATGAGAACAGTACCTAAAGTGGTGTGCAAGAATAAAACAAACGGACCATAATCCAATGTTTTTAAAAACAGATCGTCAATAACCAAGTATTCATCCAGATTATATACACTGTCATCCAATGTCTGATTGTCTTTTGTTGCAATCCGATTGATTACCCACGCTTCATCCAAATCAATGACCAAATTTGTATTGCTGCTTTTTAAAAAAGAATAGTTTATTTCATCACTTAAATCCTGATAAGTATGATAAATAAATAAAGAGGAATAAGGTGATTCTTTGGCGGAAGGGAAAAGTGCTTTCACTTTAATGGCGTATACATTGTCACTGCTTAAAGTCTGCAAATCAAAATAGTCATCATCAATAATTTGTTCTTCGCCATTGATTGATACAACAAATCCTGTAACAAGAAGCGAATAGTCCCAAATAAGGTTTCCACCTTCCTGATGCAAATCATTTGGGGCCTGATATTTTGATACAACCACCACTTCATATGGTTCAGAAAATGCGGATGTCTGATCCTTTCCAAATACTGTTTTTACCGATTTTATTTTAACGGTATAACTCCCCTCTTCAAAATCAGAGAAATCAAAAAAGTTGTAAGTGACATCACTGATATGATGGATGGTTTCATTAATCGTCAATTCATATCCACTGGCCCCATTGATTGCCGTCCAGGTCAGAATATGATTTTCATAACTAATGATAGTCGGTGTTTGCAGGTCGGTACACCCACCGAGCATACCAATTAACAGTAGTAATATAAAAATTTTTATTTTTTTCATTATTTTAATCCTCTTACTGCGTAATCAAAGTGACTGTCACTCTTTATACAAATTTACTTATCGTACTCTATTCCATCATTTTTTTAAGAACCTGGTATAATTTCGCAAGGGGTAATCCCATTACATTATAATAGTCCCCGTCTATTTTTTGAACGTATTTCGCAAACAGTCCCTGAATGGCATATCCACCTGCTTTGTCATACGGTTCGTCAGTTTCTATATATGCTTCTATTTCATCGCTGCTCATTTTTGCGATACTCACTTTTGTTTTCACGACAAAGGAGTGGATGTTTTTTCCTTTGCCGCATTCCACTGCTGTCAATACTTCATGTGTTCTATCCTGCAGTAAAGAAATCATTCTTCTTGCATCATTCTTTGTTTTGGGCTTGCCTAAAATGCGCTCATCCAAGACGACTATTGTATCTGCACAGATAACGAGATCTGTTTTATACTCTTTTTGAATAGCTTTTCTTTTCGTTCTTGCTATCCCTTTTACCACTTCGATTGGCTTTAAGCCATTTTCAATTTCGTCCACTTCCGGATATACCACTTCAAAAGGATACCCCAGTAAACCCATTAACTCTCTTCGCCGTGGAGAAGAAGATCCTAAAATAATTCTCATTGCCATCGCTCCTGTTTTGTTCTATTATACCATAAAAAGAGACTTAAAATTGTTTTTTTTACAATTTTATGATATGATAAAAAAAAGAAGACACGTATGAAAAAATCTTCTTATCATCAATTTTATCAATTTATGATTGAAAACAGTCTCGATGGAATTCTTTTAACCAGTCCCAGCGGTGCGATTCATCATGCCAACCCAGCTGCCTGTCGGATGCTGGAACGCAGTGAAGAAGAAATCATTCAGGCAGGACGCCACGGTCTTTTAAAACAGGATGATCCAAACCTCATCCAGGCTTTACAGGAAAGAAAGGCTACAGGAGAAGTTATTGCGGAACTGCAGTTTCTGAAACCGGACGGCACCCTCTATCCGGCACTGGTTAGCTCAGCTATTTTCAAAACCGCCACAAATGAAGAATGGACCGTCACAGTTTTTCGTGATATTTCAAAGTTAAAAGAAGTGGAAGCCACATTGGAAAAAGAAAAACAAGAGTCAACTTATCTTGCTACCCATGACTTCATCACTAATATATTTAATCGCCGTGGTTTCATTGAAAACTTGGAAAAAGTAATGAACAATAAAATCCCTTTCTCTATAATACTATGTGATTTGGATCATTTTAAACATTTGAATGATGTTCTTGGTCATCTGGAAGGGGATAAAGTATTAAAAATTGTCGCCAAGAAATTGGCCATTTTTCTAAAAAATGAACAGTTCATTGGCCGTTTTGGTGGGGATGAATTCATTGTCTGCCTACCGGAAACCTCACCGGAAGAGACTTATGCGCTCGCCAAGCAATTATTGAATGCTCTGACAACCATTATCCTCGACTCCCCTAATCTTCAGGTTACCGCCAGTTTTGGAATTTACTATCACGATTATACCAAAAATCTAAACCTGGACACAATCTTATCTACAGTGGACGAAGCAATGTATCAAGCCAAAAAAACCAGAAATACCATAAAAATGTTATAAAAAACCACTCTTCACGTGAGTGGTTTTATTTTAACTGTCAGCCAGTCTTTTTTCCACCTGTTTAATGATTTTTTGGCGGATATCGAGACTGGGAAAAGTATGTTGATACTGTTCGAGTGCCCAGATAACTGCTCCGGTTGCCGGTGGCACCATCAGAACACTGACATCACATTTTTTCTTTGTATACAGTTCAATCGCTTTTTTGAATTCTTCAACGAGAATGGGACAGCTTCCCTTCACCCAAACCGAACCGGCAAGAATAACGGGAACCGGTTCTCTGAAGTTCATATTGACAACCACTCCTCCGGCACTGCGCGCCAGATTATGGGCTGTTTTTTGCAGGATCTGTATTGCAACAGGATCTTTTTTATTTGCTTCTTCAAAACAGGCAATCGTCAACGTCGTATAATCCACTTTTCGCGCCAAATACGAATCACTGATTTTCTCCATTAACTGCGCTTTTTCCTGGACACCTAAAAAAGAATAGACAATCGGTGTAAGGGATGTTTTTTCACCAAACCGGTATGCTTCATCATATACTGCTCTGACAACCTGGCGGGAAATATGATATCCTCCTGCTTCGTCTCCGACAATGGCACCGATTCCTCCCACCTGAAGAACAGCTCCTTTATCATCAATTCCTCCACTTGACGTTCCGGTCCCGTTAATCGAACAGACACCGTAACCGGAAGGACTTCCGGCTTTTATTCCGAGAAAAGAATCATTGACAACACGGAAATTGGAAAATCCCAATCGTTTGATTACTTCTTCCAAACGCTTTTTCTGATAAGGTGTATCCACACCGGCCAGTCCAAAAGCGCTGGCTGATACTGCTCTGTATTCCACCTGATTTCGGCCAAGAAAATCATCCAAAACCGCTTTTAACACCCGATAACTGCCTTCAAATCCATCTTTTAATCCTTCGTGACTGCAGGTTCCTCCCCGATAATAATCAATCAGATTGGCATCCGTATCAAACAGAAAATAATCCGTTTTGGTGTTTCCACCATCAACCCCCAGAATATAGTTCATTTTTAATCCTCTTTAAAAAACTGCGGTAAATAAGGACGGTGTGCTTCCAGCATTTCCAGAAAACACGGATGGGCTTTTTTATAATCCCAAACAAGGGGATTGATTAAAAGAGCCCGCATTGCTTCTTCTTTATTTCCGGTAAGAGCAGCCTGAACAGCATGCTTCTCATAGGCCTTCATCAACAGCATATATTCTTTGATATGTTCATTCTGAAAGTGCGTCGGAAGCGGAGTTGCTCCGTTTTTACCAATGACGGCACTTACTTCCACTACATCGCTGTCAGCCATAAAAGGAATAGCCCCTTTGTTCTGACAGTTCACTACCTGAATATCCTGCCTGTCGTTGTAAATCGCATCCACCAGATTAACAGCAACTTCGGAATACCTTGCTCCCCCCCGCTTGCTTAACAGAGCAGGTTTTTCATGCAGTTGACTGTTGGCGTAGATTTGAAGTAATTCTTCTTCGATATCCAGACACACTTCACCACGGCACTTTTCAACCGTTTTGGCGTGTTCCAGCTTTTTATCCTTAAAATAATAATATTCCAAATACGAAGAAGGAATTGCCTGCACGGTTTGAATTAATTCAGCTGTGAATCCACTGGAAGGAATGTTTTTCATTGCTTCACTGTTAATCCCTTCCGCAATTGCAGTCTGCAGATAGTCTTTACCCTCATCTACAATCGAAGTAATCCAGCTTAAGTGGTTTAATCCGACATATTCGACCTGTGCATGTGTTAATCCCAATCGTTTTTTTAAACTGTCAATCATATTAATGGGCACATTGCATAATCCCAGCGTCTTAATCTTGGAATGATTCAG